>NZ_JBDUCX010000399.1:0-3106 GCF_040003245.1 Chthoniobacter sp. | reverse complement strand
TGCGGGGGTAGGATTTGAACCTACGACCAATCGGTTAACAGCCGATCGCTCTACCACTGAGCTACTCAGGAATTTCCGGGCTGCGGAGGGGTGGTATGAATGCCTCACCAACCACCCCCCGGCAACCCTTTTTTTGGGAAAAATTTGCGAAGGGCAGTGGTGGTGCAAATGCGTGGTTTTCCTGTGATGAACTACGCCAACGCGTAGAGTGCCGAAACGCGATTTCCCTGTTTCTTCCTAAGAACAATGACTACGCTGCATGGTATTCCCTAGGGAGCTCCGTATCGTGGGGCGCCCACCACCCAAACCATCCAAAATGAAAAAAATCGCACTCCTCACCATCATCACCGCCGCGCTCGCGCTCAGTTCCTACGCGGCCGACACCAAGCTCGAAGGCACGGCCACCTGCGCCAAATGTGACCTCGGGATCGCCGAAAAATGCCAGGCCGCCGTGGTCGTGAAGACCGCCGACGGCAAGACGGAAACGTATCTCTCCGACGGCAACGACAAGGCCAAGGCCCTGCACAAGGAAATCTGCAAGGGTGGCAAAGAAGCGACGGTCGAAGGCACGGTCGGCGAGAAGGACGGCAAGAAGACGATCACGATCACGAACTACGCGATCAAGTAATCGCTCGGAGCGTCTCCTCAAGACTTACCACAAGAAGGGCGCCCGGTTTCGGGCGCCCTTTTTTGTGTCTTGGCGAATGGGGTGCTACTTGGCGAAGCCCTGGACCTTCAGCCAGTAGAGGCAATCGGCGGCCCAGGGATGGTGCGGGCCGCCGGCGCGACCGCCGCCGAGGCCCATGCCGTGCTGGCCTTTTTGATAGATGTGCAGATCGAAGGGAACGCCGGCCGCGCGCAAGGCTTTGGCGAACTCCATGGAGTTCTCGACCTTCACGGCTCCGTCTTCCCAAGTGTGGAAAAGGAACGTCGGCGGCGTGTCCTTGGTGACTTGCTTTTCATTCGAGAGGAGGTCGACGAGTTCCTGCGGCGGGTTTTCGCCGAGCAAGTTCTTCTTTGAGCCGCCGTGGGTGAATGGTCCCATGGTGATGACCGGGTAGCAGAGGATGCCGATGTCGGGCCGCGAGCTGAAACGCTCGACGGGATCGGCGTCATCCGCCTTGCCGGCGTCGAAGTGGGTGAGCAGCGTGGAGGCCAGATGACCGCCGGCACTGGAGCCCATGATGCCGACACGTTTCGCGTCGATGTGCCACTCGTCCGCCTTGGAACGGGCGAGACGCACGGCGCGGGCGGCATCGTTGAGCATCGCCGGATGGCGGTAACCCTTCGAGCCGAGACGGTACTTCAAGACGAGGCCGGCGATCCCATTTTCCGCGAGCCATTCGGCGTAGCCGGCGCCTTCGTGGGGCGCCAGCCCGCCGTAACCGCCGCCGGGGCAGATGACGATCGCCGCGCCGGTCGCCTTATCCGGGGAGGGGAGGAAGGCGGTGAGCGTCGGCTTGTCGTCGTCCTTGTCACCGAGCGCGCCCGGGGCGCCATTCGGCCAGAGCAGAACGGGATCGAGCGGTGCGGCGTGGAGCGAAAGCGCGGTGGAGAGGGCGAGGAGGAAGGCGGGGATGCGCATGAGCCGGGACATCCGCTTAGACCTTCTCCGGCACCACGTACGGCGCGCGATACTCACGGGTGAGCATCTTGTCCGCCGCGGCGTTGTCGATGAACCGCTCGGTCTTCGGATCCATCTTCAGGAACTCGCCGAAGGTGAGCTTGTCGACCTTGATGTCCACGCCATTGGCGGCGAGGTGCGTGGCGAGGCGGTCGAACGAATCGAGCGCTTCCTTGTTGCCCTTGAACTTTTCGCGGATGTCGTCGGGCGCGGCGGTTTTGCCGAGGCGATAGGAGATATTCGCCGTGTGGCAAAGCGCGCTGGAGATGTGTCCGTCGATGATCTTGCCGTTCAAGTCGGCCGACTTCCGGCTGCGCACGCAGGCGATGAAATTGCCGAAGTGCCCGTCTTCTTTCGAGGACAGGTGCTCGTTCTTGTCCTTCTCTTTTTCCTCGGCGGTGATCGGATTCGATTCCGTCATATCCTTCACGCCGGGCGGATTGCCGTACTTGCGCACGAGCTTGTCGTTGTTGTCGTAGACTGCGGCGTTAGAGTAATCCGGCGCGACCACATAGCCGTGCTCGTACTGCGCGACCACACCCACGCCCGCCCCGCGATATTTGTCCATGGTTTCCGTGCCCGTCTTCTCGGGCAGTCCGCGCACTTCGAAAATCAGCGGCGCCTTCGCGTAATCGTGGAAAACGATCATCGAGTTCGGCGTTTCGCCATCGTCCTTGTAGCCGAGGCGGCCACCGACCGAGACGATTTTCGGGGAAAGCTCCATCTCGCCGGTGAAGCGGCGGGCGATGTCCATCTGGTGGATGCCCTGGTTGCCGAGGTCGCCGTTGCCGTAGTTCCAGATCCAGTGCCAGTCGTAATGGATGATGCCGTATTTCGGGTCATTGCGGTGCGGCGGCACGAGCGGGGCCGGGCCGGACCAGATGTCGTAATCGATCGTGTCCGGCACCTGCTGGTCGGCCGTGACGAGGCCGATGCTGGGCCGGCGCTTGTAGCAGAGACCGCGGACGTATTGCAGTTTGCCGAGCGGCTCGGTCTTCATCCAGCGGATGACATCCGCCAGGCCCTGGGCCGAGCGGCTTTGCACGCCCATTTGCACGATGCGCTGATATTTATCCGTGGCCTTCACGAGCTGGCGGCCTTCCCACACATTGTGCGACACGGGCTTTTCCACGTACACATCCTTGCCGGCCTGGATGCCCCAGATGGCGGCGAGCGAGTGCCAGTGATTCGGCGTGGCGATGGAGATCGCATCCACTTCGCCGGAGTCGAGCAGCTTGCGAATGTCCTTGAAGGGCTTTGCCTCGATGTTTTTCTGCTGCAGTTGCTTCACGCCTTTCTCGAGCACGGCGCTGTCCACGTCGCAGAGGGCGACGATGCGCACGCCTTTCATGCCGGAATAAGCGCTGATGTGCGACTGGCCGCGGCCATGGAAGCCGACGACGGCGATGCGGATGTCGCTATTGGCGCCCTCGGCGGCGGCGCGAATGTAGGCGGGCGTCGAGAGGGCCGCGCCGGCGAGCG
>NZ_JBDUCX010000237.1:0-10516 GCF_040003245.1 Chthoniobacter sp. | reverse complement strand
AAGTCGTCTGCTTCAGCTTACCCAATTCTGTCCGAAAAATCGATACAGGCTCAGAAGGGCCCATAGACAAGCCAGCCCAGGGCAAAGCGAGGCACGAGCGGCGCCCTGGGTACCGCATCCGACGAACGACGAGCCCTGAAGGGGCGCACCAGAGGCTCCCCGACCGGACCAGCCTTTGTGGCGCCCACGTTGGGGCTGGGCGCTTGTTTGCTTCGATACCCAGGGCGACGGCTCGTGCCTCGCTCTGCCCTGGGCTGGCTTATTTCAGGCCTTTGGCCTGGTAGTTGCCCTCTCTTCGCTCATTCGTGAACACTGCCCAGAGACTCTCCGCGAATGGTCGAGCAGCCTCGTCAACGGTGAACCGGGAGCGGCGACTTGAGCATTTCGGGAGTGATGACAAAGCCGACGCAGTACCAGCCGTTCGACTGCTTCTCGGTTTTCACCCACTCGCTGCCGCCTTGGGATTCCGGCAGAATGCCCAGCTTATCGCGTTCGGCCGCGCCGTTCGGATCGGGACTGGCCGATACCGGAAGGGTCTGGCTGGCCTGGATCTCAGCGGCGGTGATTTTGCGGGCGTCCTGCTCTTCTCCCAAATAGCGCCAGTCGCTTTTCTTGATGGCGATCTGTCCGGCTTTCCCGGTCAGATTGATGGCCGCGACGATGGCGCGATAAACCACGGGCGAACGCACATGGAGCACGATCGCATCCCCGGCTTGGTAGGCGCGGGCGGGCACTTTGACCACGAAGTGTTGTCCGTTCCCCCGCTCTCCCTGCAGCACGAGTTTTCGACCGTTGTAAAAGATCTCCACTTCGCCCTTGGCGTCGATCAGCAGATCGCCAGTGACCGTCGCCGGATCCAGCGCCCGCGAGGTGGGAACGCCCGCCAGCAAGGTGCAACCGACCATGATGGCGGCGAGCATGCTTTGCATCGAATGGCGGGGACGGACGGAGGGGAGAAACTCATTCATAACGCGTGTCCCGAGGCTAGAGATTCGCCGCGAATTGTCGATTGCCGAATCGGCAGCCCCACCCATCCTTTCACGGCGGACGGAGCACTAAAGCAGCATTCATGAATTCCTAGTGAGGGAGCGAGCCGGAGGGCCAAAGGCCCGCCTACAAGCCAGCCCAGGGCAGAGCGAGGCACGAGCGTCGCCCTGGTTACTACATCCCACGAGCGACAAGCCCTGTAGGGGCAAAACAAAAGTCGGCAAGTTGTCCGTGGATCGATCCTTTGTGACGCCCACTTTGGGGCTCGGCGCTTTTTCGATGCGAATCCCAGGGCGACGCTCGTGCCTCGCTCTGCCCTGGGCTGGCTTATGTCAGGCCTTCGGCCTGCTCCGACCGCGACTGCCAACGCGCTTCCTTCTTTTACCAATTCGTGAACACTGCCTAGCGTCCCATGAAGTACATCCCGGCGACGAGCAGGAGCATGCCGCCGACGTTCACGGGCTTGATCGGGGTGCCGTAGGCCCACAGCGCAATCAGCGCGGCGAAGATAAAGGTCGTTGCGTAGATCGGGTAGAGCGTCGATAGCTCGCCACCTTTCTTGAAGGCGGCGACGAAGAGCACCATCACCGTCCCGTAGCAGACCACGCCGCCGAGGAGTCGCGGATTGAGCAGATAGCCGGCGATCGTGCCGCCCGCGCTCTCGGCGCCCGATTTGTAGAGGAATTGGCCGACCGCGCCGAACAGCGCGGCGAGCAGGAAAAACACGATGGAGATAAGCGGCGTCTTCAAAATCAGCCGATGGCGTCCGGGGCCTGGCCGAGCGCGACCTTGAGCTTGGCGATTTCATCGCGCATCTGGTCGCGCCGCGATTGCAACACGGTCACGTGCTGCTTGGCCCGCTCGAGGCCGGCCTTCACCGCCTCGAGTTCCGTCTTGAGCGCGTCGCGTTCCGATTCCACGGCGTGCAACTGGTCGAGCCCCTGCTCGAGCTGAATCTCGACCGAGCCCACGCTCGACTTCGCCGTCTCCCGCTCCAGGCGCGCCTGGCGCAATTGTTCGTGGGCCACGCCGAGCTCCGTGTTGACCTTGGCCAGGTTGGCGGAAAGGCGTTCGCGATCGCCGGCCAGCGTCTGGCCTTTTTCCTGGGCAGCGACCATGGCCTTGACCGCGTCCTCGGTTTTCGCCCGGAGCGATTTTTCCAAATCCTTCGCCTTGTCGAGCTCCCCTTGCAGTTGCCGGATCTCGGTTTCCTTGTTGGAGACTTTGTCGACGAGTTGCTCGCGTTCACTGCGGCCGGCCTGCCAGTTCAGCCGCAAATCGCCGGCGTCCTTGTTGACGTGCTGGAGTTCCGAGAGCAGCGAGGCGACCCGCGTTTCGAGTTCCTCGATGCGGGCCTTCGATTGCACCGCCTCCGCTCTTGCTCCCTCGTGCGCCTCGCCCACAGTGGCCGTGCTGGACTTGAGGTCGGCGATCTCGCGACGAGCGGCATCGATCTTCTCCCAGGAGACTTTCAGTTCGCTTTCCTTGTCGGCCAATTGCTGGCGGATTTGCTCCTGCTCCGCCTTGCCGGCCTCGATTTTCTTTTGGGCCTCGGAAAGCTCGTGTTCGCGATGGTGCAGGTCGTCGAGCAAGCCGTCGACGCGATGCTGCAATTCCTTCGCTTCCTCCTCGGCCTCGGCCACGGCGGTCTTCAGCCTGTCTTGCTCCTCCGCCGCCTCGGCGGCTTCCTGTTTGGTCCGATCAAATTCGTTCTTCGCCGCCTGCATGGTCAGCGACGCCGTGCGCAGCGCCTCCTCGCGATCGGCCACCTGCTTGCGCGCTTCATCGCGCTCGTTGGAAACCTTCGCGTGCTCGTCCCGCAGACAGCTCAGTTCCACGACATGGTCGGCGATTTTCTGCCGGGCCTCTTCCCGCTCGGCGGATACCTTGGTATGCGCGTCCTTGAGGTCCGTCAGCGCTTTCCTCACACTTTCCAATTCGCGTTGCAGACCGCCGTGCTCCTCCTGCACGCGATTGAGCTCAGCCTGATGATCGGTGATCTTTTGCTGCGCGTCATCCCGCTCGGCGCAAACCTTGGCGTGGTCGCCCTTGGCGCCAAACAGCTCCTGTTGCACACCTTCCAATTCGCGCTGTAGAGCGCTGTGCTCCTCCTTCGCTCGGTTGAGTTCGGCCAGATGGTCAGCGATCTTTTGTTGAGCGTCGTCGCGCTCGCCAGAAACTTTCGCATGGTCGTCCTTGAGACCGGACAACTCCTGCCGCAGGCCTTCCACCTCGCGCTGCAAAGTGCCGTGCGTCTCCTGCAATCGATTCCATTCGGTTTGTTGCTCGCCAAACTTCCGCTGGGTGTCATCCCGCTCCGCGGAAATTTTCGCGTGCTCGTCGCGGAGGTTCGTCAGGTCCTGGCGGACGGTCTCCAATTCCCGCTGGGCCGTGCCGTGAGCCGCGCGAACGCTGTTCAGCTCATTTTGCCGCTCGGAAAGTGTTCGCTCCGTCGCCTCGTGCTCTTCGGAGAGCTTGGCGTGACTTTCGCGCAGGCTGATCAAGCGGTGATCCATCCCTTCGATTTCACCCTGCGCGACTTGATGCGCCTCGCGCAACTGGGCGAGCTCTGTCGCCTGCTCCGCCACCATTCGCTGGGCTTCGTCCCGTTCCGCCACCATCCTGCCATGCTCGTCCCGCAACCCGGCAAGCTCCTGCCGCACGCCTTCGAGTTCCCTCTGCCCCGCGGCCTGCAACTCCTGCACCTTGCCCAGCTCGGCTCGATGTTCCTCCAGCTTCTGTTGCGCGTCTTTGTGCAGCGCAGCCGTGGCCTTCAATTCCCCCTGCAACTGCGCTTTCTCACCCTGCGACGTGCCAAGTTCCGTGGCCACGCCCTGCACCTCGGCCAGTCGCCTTTCGAGGTCGGCGCTTTTCTCTTCCGCGGTGGTGAGGCGGTGGGCGGTCTCGTCGTGTTTGGTGCGTTCGGCGACCAGTTGCTCCTGGGCGTCGGTGGTATTCGACAGCAAATTCTGCAGCTCCACCTCCGCGTGGTCGGCATTCGTGCGCAGGCCGTCCCGCTCCTTGGTCACGGTGGCGAGTTGTTCCTGCAGGCGGGCGAGTTGGTTTTGCAGTTCCGGGTTCGCCGACCCCGGACGGCTCAGCGCCTCGGCCAGTTGCGCCTTCAGTTCCGCGCGTTCCCTTTCCCCGGCGATGAGCCGCTCCTGGGCGACGGTATGCCCCGGGCCGAGGCCCATCGCGCCCATCTCCGGTTCGTTTTTGCGCTGGGCGAGTTCGCGCGCCAGTTTCTCCCGCTCCGAGCGGGCCTTGGCCAATTCTTCCCGGGCCTTTTCCAGGTTGACCCGGAAAGTGTCTTCCTTGGTCTTGAGTTGAGTGAGTTCCGCACCGGTGGCGCGCAGGCCATCCCGCTCCCGGGCCGTCGCCTCGAGGTCCTGGCGCAGCTTGATCAACTCCACCCGGGAAGTCTCCGTATCCGCGCGCCACTTGGCCGCTTCCTGCAAGGCGGACGCCAGTTCCTTCTGTTTACGATCGAGCTCCTCGTAGGCGCTATCCGCATGGCCCGTAGCGGAAACCAGGCGGCGACGGACGGTGATCTCCACCGCTCCCTCGGCGACGTTCGGGATGATCAGGCTGCTGCGGCAATTCGGGCAATCCACCTGCATGCCAGCGGCGCTGTCGTCGACGGCGATGCGCTGCCAGCATTCGGGGCATTGGAATTTAATATCGGCCATGACAGAGGGGGACGGCTGAGAGTGGCGCACGCGGCGTGCCAGTTCCACACACTGACGTAGCAATGTGATATTTTGTTTTAAAGCACATTTCTCGGGAAGTCGACGGCAGTCTACACTGGAACCGGCGCTTCTGCCACGGCAACGATCGGGGGCCTCGTTTCCATGTTGAGCCGTAATTGTGCAGGCGTCACTTCCTTCTCCCAGCGGCTGATGACCACCGTGGCGACGCCATTGCCCACCAGGTTCGTCAGCGCGCGGCACTCACTCATAAAGCGGTCGATCCCGACGAGGATGGCCAGGGACTCGATCGGAATGCCCGGCACCACGGAAAGGGTCGCAGCCAGGGTGATGAAGCCGGCGCCGGTCACGCCGCTGGCCCCTTTCGACGAGAGCATCGCGACCCCGAGCAAGGTGAGCTGGTGCCGCAGGTCCATGTGGGTATTCGTCGCCTGCGCGAGGAAGACGGTAGCCATGGTCATGTAGATATTGGTGCCGTCGAGGTTGAAGCTGTAGCCGGTGGGAATGACCAGGCCCACGGTGCTCTCCGCGCAACCGAGGGCTCTCATCTTGCGCAGCATGCCGGGCAGCGCCGTCTCCGAGGAACTCGTGCCGAGGACCAGCCAGAGCTCTTCCTTGATATAAGCGATGAAGCGGAAAATCGAAAAACCCGTGGCCCGCGCGATGGAGCCGAGGACGACGATCACGAAAAAGCCCGCCGTGAGGTAGAAGCCGAGCATCAGCTCGAGCAAGTTGCGCAACGCGCCGAGGCCGTAGCTGCCCACGGTATAGGCCATGGCGCCGAGTGCCCCCAGCGGGGCGAGCTGGACGACGATGCGCATGATCCCGAAGAAGATCTGGGAGACGGTGTCGATGACGCGGAGGATCGGTTTGCCTTGCTCGCCCAAGGCGCCAATCGCAAAGGCGGAGAGGATGGCCACCAGCAACACCTGCAACAGATCGCCCTTGGCAAACGCGTCGAAGAAAGTCGTCGGGATGATGTTCAAGATAAACGTCACCGTGTTCAGGCCGTGCGCCTTTTCCAGGTACTCGTGGGCCTTTTGCACATCCTTCGGTTCGAGGGTTCCCTGATGAAAACCCGCGCCGGGCTGGAGCGTATTCACCACCACGAGCCCGATGACCAGCGCCACGGTGGAGACGATCTCGAAGTAGAGCAGCGTCTTGCCCCCGATGCGCCCTAGCTTCCGCAGATCGCTCATCGCCGCAATGCCGTGGGTGACGGTGCAAAAGATGATCGGCGCGATGATCATCTTCACCAGCTTGATGAACCCGTCGCCGAGCGGCTGCAAGGCCTGCCCTTGGGCCGGGAAAAAGTGCCCGATGGCGATGCCGAGCGCCACCGCGATGAGGACCTGGACATACAGGATGCGGTACCAAGGCAGACGGAGTGCGGGGGGCGGCATCGGGGTGTTGTAAGACAAGAAGGATCAGCCCCGCAATGTCGCTGGCGGTGGAACCAGTTGATTTCCAATGCGGGCTCCCGAGCTTCAGGCCCTCCGGGCCTTTACGACCGCGACAGCCTCGACATTTCCGACTACAACCGCAGCGGCGGGATGCCCGAGCCTTTGCCGTACTCGGTGAAGGGCAGGCCGTGGGCGTCGGCGACGGCTTTGAGGGTGACGTGGCCGTCGATGAGGTTCAGGCCGCCGAGGAGATGCGGGTCGTGCTGGAAGGCGCCGGGGACGCCGTGATCGGCGAGGATTTCGACGTAGCGCGAGGTGACGTTGGTCAGCGCCTGGGTGGCGGTGCGCGCGTAGGCGGCGGGCATGTTGGCCACGCAATAGTGGATGACGCCTTCCTCGACGAACGTGGGATGCTCGTGCGTCGTCGGCTTGGACGTTTCCACGCAGCCGCCCTGGTCGATGGCGATGTCCACCAGCACGCTGCCGGGTTTCATGAGGCGGAGCATCTCGCGATTGATGAGCTTCGGGGCCTTGGCCCCGGGGACGAGCACGGCGCCGATGAGCAGGTCGACCGTGGGCAGCAATTCCGTGACGTGCGCGGGGCTGGAGTAGAGCGTGTGCGCGGCGTGCATGGTGATGTCGAGGAAACGCATGCGCTCGACATCGACTTCCATAATGGTGACATCCGCGCCCAGACCGGTGGCCATGCGGGCCGCATTGACGCCGGCGGTGCCGCCGCCGATGACGATGACCTTGCCCGGCAACACGCCCGGCACCCCGCCGAGGAGCACACCCTTGCCTCCCTGGTGTTTCGCGAGGCAATAGCCACCGACGATGATGGACATGCGCCCGGCGATCTCGCTCATCGGCTCGAGCAAAGGCAGGCGGCGATTGACCTCCACGGTTTCGTAGGCGATCGCGGTCACGCGGGATTTGGCCAGCGCCTCGGTCAGCGGCTTGTTCGCCGCGAGGTGCAGATAGGTGAAAAGGATCAGACCTTCGCGCAGGAGCCCATATTCCTCGGGCAAGGGCTCCTTCACTTTCACGATCATCGTGGCGCGCTCGAAGACCTCGGCGTGCTTATCGATCAACTCGGCGCCGGCCCGGGCGTATTCTTCGTCCGGATAGCCGGACCCGACGCCCGCGCCTTTTTCCACGAGCACCTGGTGGCCGCGCTTGATGAGCTGGTAGATGGCGGAAGGCAGCAGCCCCACGCGGTTCTCCTGCGCTTTGATTTCCTTCGGGATGCCGACAATCATGATTTAATTTTGACTCGTCTCTTCGGGGGACTCGGCGAGCAGCCGAAACCACGGACCGAAAGAACTGGTGATCTCGCGCCACAGCGTGGGGCAACGCTCCAGGTCGAGAATGTCGCGCGCGGCGGGCCGCACCAGCCAGGTCTTCTGCGCGAGTTCACCCTCGAGCTGTCCTTTGCTCCAGCCGGCATAGCCCACGTAGGCACGCACGATGATCGTTTCGTCGTGGACCATTTCCGCCGCTTCATCGATGATGAGATGCGGTCGGCATTCCATGCGCTCGGTCTCGGCGTGCCAATGAAACGAGGCAAAAACGAGCTGGTCCGTGGCGACGGGTCCGCCGAGAAACACCGGCACGCGGCCCAAGGGGCCCAGGTCGCGATCGGGCAGTAGCTCGCCCACCGTGCGGACGGCGGGGCGATTGATGATGAGCCCGAAAGAGCCTTCCTGGGCGTCGTTCGTGGAGATGAAGAGAACGGCCCGTTTAAAATTCGGATCCAGGAGGCCGGGATGCGCGATGAGGAGCGAACCAGCCAGGCTGATCGATGAGGAGGCAAACTCGCGCACGCCCCCACGTTAAGATTGCCTCGCCAATCCGCAAGTTTTCTCGGTGAAGGGCACTGAAAAAGGCCGCCTGAGGTCGGAAGAATCTCCACTTGATTCCCCGCAAACCCCTCGCTAGTTTCCGCCCCTCGCACGCCAGGGTAGCTCAGTGGTAGAGCAGGGGACTCATAAGCCCTTGGTCGGGAGTTCAATTCTCCCCCCTGGCACTTTCCTTGTATTGATCAGGTTCGCGGGAGTGAGTGGTTCGGAAATGGCAAAGTCAGAAAAGTCTCGGCGTTTCGAGAGTGATTGGGGACGTATCCCCTGCCCTTGTTGTGGGCTCGGCTGCTTTCGGTCGGCCACTGCCAAGACGTAGCGGCTTCAACCATCGCCGCCCTGACCGACCCGGCCAAGCTCGCGACACTCTCAGGCGAGAGTCATTCGTGGCCGCCGTGCAGGCGCAACAATTCCGCAACATCGTCGCGACGGTTAACTACCGCCGCGTGCAAAGGCCTCACTCCGAATTTATCCGTCGAATTGACATCGGCTTTATTCGCCAACAGCAACTCGACCACATCTTTCTGGCCATAAGCCGCATAGTACAGAGGAGTATTTCCGTCGTGGTCCTTGGCATCGACCTCGGCTTTGTGGGCCAGCAACACTTCCACCACATCTTTGCAGCCCTTACTCGCCGCTGCGTGCAAAGGCGTAGCGCCTCCATTGTCCCTCGTGTCGACCTCAGCATTTTCGGTCAAAAGTAACTCCACGACGTCCTTGTGACCATTGGCCGCCGCCAGGTGTAACGGCGTCAGGCCATCTTTGTCCCGCGCGTCGATTCCGGCTCTATTGTTCAGCAGCAATTCCGCAACGTCCTTGTAGCCATTTTTCGCCGCCTCGTGCAAAGGCGTTTCGCCGAGAGTGGTGGTCTTACCGTTGACATCGGCATGGTGGGCCAGCAGCAATGCCGCCACATCCTTGTGGCCCTTATCCGCTGCCCACAGCAAAGGCGTTCTGGCGTCGTTGTCCCTGGCATCGACATCGGCTTTATTCGCGAGCAGCAATTCCACGTCGTTCTTGCTCCCCTTACCCGCCGCATCGTGCAGAGGCGTTGCTCCACCGTTATCCTTGGCGTTGACCTCGGCACGATTGGCGAGCAGCAGTTCCATCATTTCCTTGAGGCCAAAATCAACCGCAGAGTGCAAAACGGTCTTGCCGGAGTTATCCTTCCCATTGATATCCGCCTTGTTGGCCAGCAGCAAAATTGCCACGTCCTTGTGACCGTTTGCCACCGCTGCTTGCAAAGGTCTTCCTCCAAAAGTACCTGTTGCGTCGACCTCGGCTTTGTCGTCCAACAGCAACTCAACCACTTCCTTGTGACCAGATGATGCTGCATAGCACAAAGGGGTCAGGCCGTGTTCATCTCGGCTGAAAACCAAATCGAGATTGCCTTTTAGAATAGCCGTGACCTTTTCCAAGTCACCCTGCCGGGCTGCGTCATGAATCTCGCCGCAAAATGCGAGGTTACTACCCGCGAGCGCGGCCAGCAGAAAGGCCGTGCGGGGAAAAATTGGGGCGGAGCGGAACCGAGGGAAGAAAGTATTCATGCGGCGACGGGTGTATTCAAACAATCAGTGGCGCAATTTTACTCCACTTTGCCCTGATAGTCACGGCTCCGAGTTTGGTTTTGGATGTATACACGAATTACTGGATCTTGCGCCGCGCTGCCGCACAGCCGGTACCGCTCTGGAGAACGAAGACAATGACATGAAGAACGCCCTCATCCTGGTTGTCATTCTCGCCAGTTGTCTCCTTACCGCCTGTGACACGATTCATGACACTATCAGCGGTAAGATTCCTCCGAATCCGTATCCGCGCTCTACCGATCCAACGATCAAGTGACCCGGCTCGGGGCTAGGTAGCGCGCTCCACCCATCATCCATTGGATGTTGGGCGTTCGATGTTGGATGTTGGATGTTCTCTTTCATTCACCGGGACAAATTGACGGCACGATGCTGTCCCAAGCGCCAAATCTCGCGCCAAGCTGACGCGGACAATAGCCGGTTTACTCTGGACAATTCGCGGAGAGCAAATTGCTAAAGAGTGTGCCAGCTTTAAGCACGCCCCTATGAGAATCGATCGTTTTACCCAAAAAATGCAGGAAGGCCTGCAAGCCGCGCAGGATGTCGCCTCCAAACTCGGTCATGCCGAAATCGACAACGAACATTTCCTCCTCGCCCTGCTCGAGCAAGCCGACGGCATCGCCCGCCCGCTCTTCGACAAGATAGGGGTCCAGCCTCGCCCGCTCGAGGAGAAGCTGCGCGCGGAACTCGACCGCCGCGCCAAGGTCCACGGCGGTCAGCTCGGCCTCGGCCGCGAACTCACCAACGTCCTAAACGCTGCCGAAGGCGAGATGGGCAAGCTCAAGGACGAATACCTCAGCGCCGAGCACTATCTCCTCGCCTTGAGCGATGCGAAGGTCTCCGCCACGCGCCTCCTGCACGACGCGGGCGTGACCCGCGCCAAGCTGATGCAAGCGCTCCAGCAGGTGCGCGGTTCGCAGCGCGTGACCGATCAGAATCCCGAGGGCAAATATCAGACGCTGGAAAAATATGGACGCGAC
>NZ_JBDUCX010000050.1:0-32896 GCF_040003245.1 Chthoniobacter sp. | reverse complement strand
GTGGCAAAAGGGTGTAGGGCGCGTGTCCCCACGCGCCGGGCTGCCACTGCGAACCTGGCGCACTCCCGGCGCGTGGGGACACGCGCCCTCCACGATCCCCTCCGCTTGGACGTCCGCGGCGCGACGTCCCTGCCGCAACTCGACTGCGCTCGAGCACTATGGCTTTGGCAGGGAGGCCAGGATCTTGCCGTGCAATTCCCGGGTCAGCGACTCGATGCGTTCGCTGAGTTGCTGGGTCAGTTCAGTGAGTTTCGTATTTTGCTGGAGCAACTGGGCCAGCTTTTCCATCTCCTGGGCGGCTAGATCCTGCCGTTGCGCCGCGGCGACGGCGAGATCTTCGCGGTGCTTGGCGTCGGCATCGGCGTGGGCCTTGTCGCGGTCGGACTGCCGGGTCTGGGCCAGCAAAATGAGCGGCGCCGCATAGGCGGACTGGAGGCTGAACGCCAGGTTGAGGAGGATGAAGGGATAGATGTCGAAGTTCGTGACGCCGGTGACGTTCAGGATGATCCAGAGCAGGACGAGCACTGTCTGCACGACGAGGAAGACGGGCGTGCCGAAAAAGCGCGCGAAGCCCTCTGCTTTCAAGGCAAACCAGTCGTCGCCGAAGGCAGACGAGAGATGCACGTGCGGCAGGTGGAAGCGGAAATGGTGATGCTCGTGTTGCGGCTTTTTCTCCGGGGTAGCGGCGGCGGAAACGTCGGGTTTAGTCATATTTTCGCTGTTTGTAGCGTTAGACGCCACTCAGCGCCACCCGAAAGCCCGCTGGCCGTCAGAAATCAGAAGGTAGCGATCGGATTGATCGGCGACCCGGTGGCACCCGGCACGGCCAGCGGTGAAGCGGTGAGGAGGAAGAACAAGGGTGGCAGCCACGGCGGCGAAGCGGCGGAGCCGCGCGCGGTCAGCTCGTTCGTAGCTCATACTCGCCCCAGCATCTTCTGCATGATGTAGACATCGAGCAGTTTTCCGAACTTGCGCCCGACTTCCCGGAGCGTGCCCACGTGGACAAAGCCGGCGCTCTCGTTGAGGTGGACGCTTTCGCTGCTGCCCTCGGCGACGCGCGCGATGAGCGTGTGATACCCGAGCCGCCGGGCCTCCGCGATGATCGCGTCCTTCAACCGGCGACCGATGCCCCGCCCGCGATGCCCCGAGTGAACGTAAAACGAAGTCTCGGCGGTATCATCGTAGGCGCTGCGCTCCGACCACCGCGTGAGCGACGCCCAACCGACGACCTGGCCGGTTACCTCCGCCACCAGCACCGGGTGCCGCTCGTCGTGCGACTGCAACCACTGCGTGCGCTCGGCCGCGCTTTTCACCTCGGTATCGAACGTGGCCGTGGTGGTTAAGATCGCCTCGTTGTAAATGTCGGTGATGGCGGGCGCATCGGCCAGCCCGGCCCGGCGGATGGTGATGGAGACACCGGTCGTCATAGGCGAACAGCATGGCCCAGATTCGCGGCGGAAGGCGAACATCCGTTGGAGCCCTACGCGAGGGTGGAGTCGGGCTGATCGCGGGGGACAAGGGCCAGGTACTCGGCCACCCCCGATGCTCCGAGTGGTTTGACCAGCACCCGGATATGATTGAGCCGCCCCCCGGTTTCGACGCCCGCGCGAACCCGCACCTGCTGGAAGCCATGCCTCGCCCAGAAACGCTCCGCGCGGGCGCTGCCCTCGACCACCCCCAGCCGCAACCACTTCGCGCCTGACGCGCGCATCCATGCCTCGAGCGCGACGAAGATTTCACTCCCGACGCCCCGCCCGTGCAGGTGCGTCGCCACCAGGAAAAGCGCGATGTGCCAGACCTGTGCTGCGCAGAGATCGGACACGACGACGGCGACTCCAATCAACTCGTCATCCCGGTTGAACAGTCCGGCGAACCAGCGCTGGGTGAAGGTGAGATGCGCGGGCGGGAAGTCTGCGAATTCGACCTGCGCCTCGTCGGGCTTGGCGCGGCGCCCGTTCGTGGCGAGAAAGTATGCCGGGTGGGCGTCGAAGAGAGCCTGCACGCGCGGCACTTCCGCCGCGATCAACTCCCGCCCGTAGTAGCCGGCGGATTCAAAAATCGGCGGCAACATGGGGGGTGTCGCGAGGCCAGCGCCGGCGCTTTACGCGCCCAAGGCGAGCCAGCTGAACTCCACGGAGTAAACCCGCGTCTCCCGCCAACTGGAGATCTCCGCCACGAAGCTCTCGTTGGTGATCTGGGTGGCGCGGAGGATCAGTCGATTGCTATCGCGCTGGTCGAGATCGAAGCCGGTGAGACCAAGATGGACGATCGGCGGCGATCCGAAGGGCGCGGCAAAATAGACGGTGAAGCGGAAGACACGGGCATCTTCCGCTCCATCCGCGAGAGGTTCGGCAAGGTTCCATCCCTCGGTGAGCACACCGAGTTGGAGCGAGGCAGACAGACTTTTCCAAGGCAGCATTGAGCTATTCATAATTGGCAATGGTTCACTGGTCCCGCTGCCGGGGGATCAGGCGGTGCAACGCGAACAAAAACAGTTTTGCCCGCGGAGCGCAAGGCTGGGACGACGGCGCGTTTCCCCGCCTATCCCTTCGCGGGGATGAAGGGGATGATGGCGTGGGCGAGATTGGAAACCGTGAGTGTCTGGAGCCAGATGCGCCCCGGACCGGTGAGGGCGGCCAGGAAAATACCGTCTCCGCCGAAGAGCATATTGGCGATACCCTTGATGCGGGTGATCTCGAAAGTCACGCTGTCTTCGAACATGCCCACGTGGCCGGGGTGGACGCGCATCGTCTCTCCGGCCGCCAGATCGTAGGTGACGATCTCGCCGCCGAGCTCAATCCACGCAGTGCCGGCGCCGCTCATTTTTTGCAGGATGAATCCGCTGCCCCCGAAGACGCCCGCACCGAGCGATTGCTGGAAGCCGGCTCCCAACTCCACTCCACTCGTGCCGCAAAGGAAACCGTGACGATGAATCATGTAACTGCGGCCCGCCACCACTTCGACCGGGAGGATGTGACCGGGCAACTTGGTGGCAAAGGCCACGACTCCCGTAGCGCCCTCCGCCCGGTATTCCGTCATGAACAGCGAGCCACCACCGACCACGCGCTTGAGCGCTCCGAAGAATCCGCCGCCGCCCCCACCGGCGCTCGTCGAGGTATTCATCTGGATGGAACTGGTCATCCACGAAAGCTCGCCGGATACCGCGATCACCCGCTCCCCACTGTCGAGGGTGATGCTGAGGACGGGCATGGTGGTACCGATGATCTCGTGTTGCATGGGCGGGGATGCTGGAAGCGCCGATCAAAAGCTCAAGTGCAAAAGGGCAAGTGAACACCCGGACTGCGGGCGCGGTACGAATGCCTCACGGTGGGCCCCCTTTTCCGGTCTCCCTCAACGCTCGGGCGATGATCTGCTCGACGACTTCTGTTTTCGCCTGTGCGTAGGCATTCATGTCGGGCCAGTCTTCACCTGCCAGCTTCCGCTTCACGCCTTCGTAGAGCAGGCGGTCTTCCGGGAAAGCCCGGAGGCGGTCGCGAAAAGCGAGATGGCGTGTGACCTCGACGCAACCCCGGGAAAAAATGTGCACATGGACATCCAGCTCCCGAGTCCTGAACATCCGGTGCTGATGCCAGTCCGGCTCCCGCACCCGCAAGACATACCCAGCCTGTACCAACGCTGGGAGATACGTCGCTTCGTCGCTGGAATCCGCCACCAGCACATCGATGTCGATGATCGGCTTGGCCGCGAGTCCCGGCACGGAGGTCGATCCCACATGCTCGATGGCGAGCGCACTGCCGCCCAAGGCCCGCTCGATGATCTGCGCCTGTTTCCGGAATTGATCCGGCCACCGCGGGTCGTAGTCGACGACGACGATCGCCCTCTTTTCGATGCCGCCGATCAATACGTCGTCCATGGTTTTTACAATTAGCGTGACTAAGGCGCGGCGAGCTTTTTCAGGATGGCGGCCGCGCGCTCCTCGAAGAGCTTCTGCCACTCGGGGGCGACGAGTGAATCACAATCTTCCTGCGCGTAGCCCGTGTTCCGGCGCTGCACGGCAGTCGGCGTGTAGTAGATGTAGCCATTGGTGTAACCGGCCACGAAGGCCAGGGGATCGCCGACGGCGCGCTTGATGTTCAGGCCGATCTCCACGGTGAGTTCACCGGGAAACGTCACCAGCTTGAAATCGCCGATCCGCACGCCCGCGAGTTCGACGTCGATGGTCGGTTTTCCCGCGGCTTGGGTTTGTGCGAGGTGCTTCTTGAGCAGGGCGAAGTTCGTGGTCAGGCGGGTGAGTTCTTCCATGATCTGGATGTTCTGCAAATAGGCCTCCACCTCCGCGCGATTGGCAGCGTCGAGCTGGGGAAGATCGTCGCGGCCCAGGGCGCGATCGTGGAGATAACTTTGCGCGTGGTGCGAAGGAAACTCCGGCCACATCCGTTGCTCCAGCAGCAGGGGGAGGAAGGCCTTGAAGTTGATGTTCGTGGGGCGGAGCTTGGACAGGAGCTTGACCTGCTCCGCTTGATTCGCCGCCATACGCTGCTCGAGGTCGTTTCCCCGCGGCAGCACGAGGATCTCGCTGGAGCACCGGAGGGGCGCGTTCTCCTTGCTCTCGATCTGGTGCACGGCCTGCAAGACGCTGAGACCGAGTCGGTTTCCGAGGATCTCGGCGTTATGCGGCTCGGTCACCTCCTTGTAGCGGACGGGATTGATGTCACCCGCGCATCCCTGGATGAAAAAGGCCAGCGCGCCGTGACCGATATTCTCTTCGATCACTTTCGAAGCGAAGCCGGGGTAGTCCGCGGTGTTGCCGCCGCCGGGCATGCCCATGATGGGGTGGCAGGCAAACTCGTAGAGCACGGCCAACGGGCCGCCGTCCACGCGATCCAGCCGGAGCACCGCGATCTGCGGATCGATGGGCCCCACGCCGGCGATGTCTTCGTCGCGCGGCATGGCATAGGCACGGCGCATGTCGACCTCGCTGCCATCCTTCATCTTCAGCCGCCGATTCTCGCTGATCCGATCCTCCTGCCCGGTCCCCGCCCCGACCTTCACGGGCACCAATTCCTTCGCCGCCATCTTCACGGCCTGCACGGTGAGCGTATCCGCATCCGCCCGCACGATGCTATGACAATGGCTGGCATTGATGAGGACATTTTCCGGGGGAATGCCGAGATCCTTTTGCAACTGGGCGCGCACGCTCGCGAGATAGCCGTTGCCGATCCGGCCGATCTCGCCGATGGCCACCACATCCACCGTGACGATGACCACGGTGCGATCGTCGCTCTGCAGCACCAAGGCTTTCACATAGGAAGAATCGTTGACCGGCCCGGCGGAACGATCGGTGATCTCCACCTTGGCGACGCCGGCCTTGAGCGGAGCCGCCACGGCTAGCGGGGCCAGCAAGAGGAACACGAGGAGGGAGAGGTGTTTCATACCGCCCGTCGTAGCGACGATTGGCGGTCAAGTCGAACCCGGATCCCGCCGAGGCCGAAGTCTGCACTTTGCGCTGGCGAAACCGGAAATCACCGATAGAGAGACAAGAAACGACAGAATATGAAAGCGCTCGAATCTACAGTGCCGTTAGCAGTCCTCGATGTCCCGCAGCGGCGCGGTGGCGTCTATGTCACGCCACCCGCATCGGTCGACGAACCGACGGCCTTGATGTGTGGGCGCGACTGTCCGCACAAGGGCTGTGGCAGTTCCTGCATGCTGGTGAAAGGCCATGCCGGCCAGCACCGCTGCATCGCCCATCATCAGTGGTGAGTCTGCCGGCGTGCGGCAACCAAGCACCTGCCCGAACAGGCCTTGGACAAGCACGTCGGCGTGTCCGGTTCGGGCTCGGCCGCGAGCAACGGAAGAGCGCCTTCTTTACAGCCCGGCTTTTCCTGCTCCCGGCATGCCAGTGGACGGGGTATGCGTAAGCTGGGGCAGTCCTGCGACTCCGCCGAGGGCGTTTCGCACCAATGCAATTTCGCCATTGATGCGTTCGCGATCGTAGGGTGCCGCCACGGCACGATCGGCCAGGTCCACGATGAGGCGTCCGTGCTCCAGTAGTATCCTTCTGCGAACCGGATCGTCCGTTATTCCAGCGACGCGGTTCAGCAGGCGCAGCATGCTCAGGTGGATGGTGACATTGCCCTGGGCGCAGAGGCGGATCTCATCGAGCGATTTTGCCACAAAATCCCCGAACGCGGGTGCCGGGGCCACGACGCGCAATTCTTCGCCGTCCTGCCGGTAGGGCGATGCCATTCTCCGGCGCGCCAGCCGCGAGAGGATTGCGCCGAGATAATCCAGGCACGAGACGGCGGTGGTCGTGTCGTTGACGCCGGGTGAAAGAGCCTTCAGCGCGATGTCCACGATCTGCCGAACGCCAAAGCCGGCGTCCTGATCGACGGTGCGAAAATTGCCGATGGCGAAAAGCGCCGGGAGGCTGGCGAGCGCGTCGTCTTCCAGCGCGCGGGCGCTGGAGAGGATCGGCGCGCCCTCCACCACGAATTCGCCGACCTCGCTGTTCAGACGCAAGACGGTTTTCCACTCCGCAGCCCGTTGCATCAGAGTTTCCGTCGCGACCGATTGCAGGTAGCCGGTCGCAAATGCGGGAATCGGATGCCACGTTTTCTCGTCCACTACCGCCACGGCGGCCGATTCGTCTTCCACCGGCTGGCCGAGTTCTTGCGGAAAAAGTTTGTCGATCGCCTCCGTGGTTTCTTTCGTGATCGCGTCAAGAATGTACGACGCCTGGATCGAAGCGGCGATATGATGGATGAAGAAGATCAAATAGCCGATCCCTACCAACGCTAAAAGCACGCCGAAGAAGACCGCCAGCAAGGGGACAAAGCCGCCCCCTTCCGCGCCACCCCGGATGGTGCGCAAAACGATCAAGCAATAGGCGTAGATGCCAACGAAGACTCCCAGCACGACTTGATTCGTGATGTCGCGCATGAAGTTGCGCAGAATCCGCGGCGTGTATTGCGTCGAGGCCAGTGAGAGCGTGACGATGGTGATGGAAAAGGCCACGCCCGCGACCGTGATCATGGAGCTGGCGATGGCCGTGAGCATGCCCCGCGCCCCCTCCGCGCCGGCATTCAGAAAGGGAAGCCAGCCGAGCGGCTTGAGTTGATCGGCGAAGGTGACATCCAATTCGACAAACCCCAAGCCGAGAATGATCGCGGCCAGGACAAGGACGCCGGGCACGAACCATAAGCTCGAACGGATCTCGATCCAAAGTTTACGCATGGGGTCAGGCCTTTGTCTGGTTCACTCGATGGGTGCGAGTGCGGATGACGAGAGGTGCGGCATCTGGTGGAGGATCTGACGTCCTACTTTGAAGCCACCGCATCCCAGTAGCTTTTGTATCCGTAATGGTCGACCAGACGTTGTTCATAGGCGCGGCTGATCGGCGCTCCATCGTCGTATTCGGGCGCCGCCTTGATCGTCGAGCGCGGCAGATTGACGAATACTTTGCCGGTTTCAAAGCTGATCTCCTGGATCCAATTTGGCGCGACGAGCACATGCTTCCCCGGAAACCATTTGCGGGTGTCGACGACCAGATAGCGGATGCGCCAATCGGCGTCGTCAAAAAGGAAATCCTCGATATGCCCCAACTCGCCGTCCTGCGCGTGAATGGAGTAGCGGGCGACTTCGCCGCTGCTGCGCAGGCACGGATCCCCCTTGTCCTCCGGCGGTACTTTTGGCTGCAGGTTCTCCGACACCTCCGGTTCATCCACCGTCAGCGGCGGCATCATTGCCATGCCGGCGCCAGTCCCCGGCACGACCCAGTAGGGAGCCCACGCATAATGGCGATAATACCGCTCTTCGTACTGCCGCGATACCGGCTTTTCCGATTCGATGGGCGGGCTGTTGCGTACCTGTTCTTTGTCGAGGTGAGCGACGATGCGCGAAGCCTGTTCGTCGATCTCTCCAAGCGCAGTGGGCGCAATCAGCACATCGCGCCCCAAGAGCCACGACCCGGCGTCGACCACCAAATAGCGGATGGACCAGCTATGATCATCGAACAACATTTCGCGCAGTTTCCCTATTTCACCGTCCTTGGCCGCCAGAGCGCAGCCGATGAGATGTTTAAACTTTCGTATCATACCCAATGCATCGGCTTCTCACACCGTCATGGCTGTAATTTTAGAAGCCCTCTCTTGAGATGAAAAGTCGCGGCGTGGCCCGCGAACGGCACCAGCGGACGCAGGCGTTCGGCGGAGTGCCGGACGAGGCGCCGCATGCGCGATTGCGAACCGCAGTCTGGCGGTCGCTTAAAAATCCTTTTCGATCAAGGCACGCCAGCTCCGCTGCGAGGCTGGCTGGACAAACACACGGTCTTCACGGCCTACGAAAAGGGATGGGACACGGTCGCTCCGCTCCGTTCGGGTGCGGGTGGGGCGTCTCGCCGCCATGCACTTTTTCCTCAAGGCACGACGAGACCTCTAGAGTGGAGAACGATCGGAAAGTTCGTTCCGGCGGGACGCCGAAACCGGCATCCGGGACGGATGCGCTCCCCGGAGTTCGCCGCCACGCACTCTCTGTTGGGCGACCACCGTTTTACTGAAACCGCTCCAACGCAGAGGGGGCGAGGGAAGGCGGGAGGGGCGCAGAGGAAAAGGGCTCTCTTTCTCTCTGCGGCCCACCACGTTCTCCGCGCCCTCGGCGCTTACCACCAGGGGCGCCGGGTCGGCTGCCGGATTTTATGACACGGCGATTTTTGGCCAAGGGGCGAATTCCCCCTTTGCATTTCCCAGTCAGCCGCTATCTTTCCCGCCCCTTTTCCCAACCAATTCCATGAACGTCGTCGTCGAAAATCTGCCCAATTGCATCACCACCCTCCGCGTTGAAGTGGAGTCGGACAAAGTCTCCAAAGTGTGGAATGACGTGGCCGGCACCTACACGAAACTGGCGCGCATTCCCGGCTACCGCGCCGGCAAAGCGCCCAAGGCGATCATCGAGAAGAAGTTCTCGAAGGAGATCCGCGAGGAACTCGAGAAGAAGCTCCTCTCCGAGGCCTGCAAGGAGGCCATCCAGGAAAAAGGGCTGAAGGTCATTTCCCTGACCAACGTCGACGACGTGGAGATCGCCGAGGACAAGACGATGAAGTTCACGGCCACGCTCGTGACCCGGCCGGATTTTCAGTTGCCCGTTTACAAGGGTCTCGTCGTCCCGCTCCCTTCGCTCGACGTGACCGAGGAGGAAGTCGACAATTCGCTCAACGAACTGCGCGAGCAGGCGGCGGATTTTGCGGACGTCACCGAGGATCGCGGGGCGCAGATGGAGGATTTCGTGGTCATCAATTACCGCGGCACGATCGACGGCGCTCCCGTGAGTGAGAAATTCCCGAAGGCCGGCGCGCCGCTCTCGGGCAACGACGATTTCTGGATCCACATGGTCCACGAGGCATTCTTCCCCGGCTTCTCCGAGGCCTTGGTCGGCACCAAGCCGGGCGAGACCCGCAAGTTCGAGGTCGAGGTGCCGGCGGAATTCCCAGTCGAGGGCCTGCCCGGGCAGAAGATCCAGTACGAAGTGACCGTCAACCTCATCAAGCAGAAGGTGCTTCCTCCGCTGGACGACGCGTTTGCCGACACCATCGTGAAGGGCAAGACGCTGGCCGAAGTGCGCGAGGTGGCGAAGGAAGAGATCAGCCGCCAGAAGAAGGCGGATGCCGAGCAGGGCAAGCGCGCGGAAATCATGCGCCAGCTTCTCTCCCAGGTGGAGTGCGAGCTGCCCATCGACATGGTGCGTCAGGAAACGCGCCGCATCCTGGCCGATATCGTCCGCGAGAACCAGGCCCGCGGCATCGCCGACGATGTGCTCAAGCAAAACGAGCAGGAAATTCTCGGCAGCGCGGCGGCGAACGCCCGCGAGCGGCTGAAGGGCGCCTTTATTTTGCTGCGCATCGGCGAGGCCGAAAACATCAAGGCGACCCAGCAGGAGTTCGATCAGCGCATCGCCTACCTGGCGGCGCGTTACGAGATGAAGGTCGACAAGCTTTTGAAGAAACTCGACGAGCGCAATGCCGTCGACCAGATCCTCGAAGAGGTGCTGACTGGCAAGATTCTTGATTTCCTCGCGGCGAGCGCTAGCGTTTCGACCATTCCCGCGGTGGCGGAAGCGCCGGCGCAGAGCTAAAGTCTTCTATGATCATCAAACCCGACAGTCGCATCGCCGCTCCGCAGAGCAATTACTACGTCCCCATGGTCGTCGAACAGACGGGGCGTGGCGAGCGCAGCTACGACATCTATTCCCGGCTGCTGAAGGACCGCATCATCTTCCTCGGCACGGCGATCGACGACGGCGTGGCCAACTCGGTCATCGCCCAGTTGCTCTTCCTCCAGATGGAAGACGGCAAGAAGGACATCAACATTTACATCAACTCGCCCGGCGGCAGCGTGACCTCCGGCCTGGCGATTTATGACACGATGCAGTTCCTGACCTGCGACGTGAATACCTACTGCATCGGCATGGCCGCCAGCATGGGCGCGGTCCTCCTCGCCGCCGGCACGAAGGGCAAGCGTTACGCGCTGCCGAATTCCGACATCATGATCCACCAGGTGAGCGGCGGTGCGCAGGGCACGGCCAGCGACGTCGAGCGCACCGTGGAGTTCATGTTCAAGCTCAAAAAGCGCCTCATCCACATCCTCGCCCTGCATACCGGCAAGCCCGATGAACAAGTGAAGCTGGATTCCGACCGCGACTACTACATGTCGGCGGATGAAGCGAAGGCCTACGGCCTGGTGGATGAAGTCGTGAAGTCGCGCAAGGAACTCAAGCTTCCGGAAGCCGTGGCCGATGCCGCCGCCTCGCTGGCGGATGTAAACCCGTAATCAACCCTCATTTCGATCCCGCACTTCCATGGCCCGCGCGAACAACCTCACGATGTGCAGCTTCTGTGGCAAGAGCCACGCTGAAGTCCGGAAGCTCATTGCCGGCCCCGGCGTGTACATCTGCGACTCCTGCATCAATGTCTGCAAAGGCATTCTCGACAAGGAGCTGAACGAGGACGCGCGCAAGAATTCGACGACCCTGCGGGTGCCGAAGCCGATGGAAATCCGCCGGCAGCTCGACCAGTTCGTCATTGGCCAGGACCGCGCGAAGAAGACGCTGAGCGTGGCGGTGCACAATCACTACAAGCGCATCCTGCACAACCAATCCGTGGGCACGGGCAACGCCGTCCAGCAGATGGATCCGTTGGGCGACGTCGAGATCGACAAGAGCAACGTGCTCCTCATCGGCCCGACCGGCAGCGGCAAGACCCTGCTCGCGCGCACCCTGGCGCGGATTATCGATGTGCCGTTTTGCATCGCCGATGCCACCACGCTGACCGAGGCTGGCTATGTCGGCGAGGACGTGGAAAACATCATCCTGCGCCTCCTGCAGGCGTCCGATTACGACGTGAAGCGCGCCGAAATCGGCATCGTCTACATCGACGAAATCGACAAGATCGGGCGCAAGACCGACAACGTCTCCATCACCCGCGACGTGAGCGGTGAAGGTGTCCAGCAGGCTCTGCTCAAGATCCTCGAGGGCACCACCTGCAACGTGCCGCCCCAAGGTGGCCGCAAGCACCCGCACCAGGAATACATCCAGGTCTCCACGGAAAAGATTCTCTTCATCTGCGGCGGCGCGTTCGTCGGCCTCGAGAAGATGATCCAAAAGCGCATCGGCAAGAAGGTGCTCGGTTTCGGCGTCACCGCCGCCGAGGCCACCGAAGCCGAGATTCCGGCCAGCGAAGCGATCCGCTTCACCGAGCCCGAGGATCTGCTCAGCTTCGGCATGATTCCCGAGTTTGTCGGCCGTCTGCCGGTGGTCACCGCGCTCGACCAGCTCAGCGAAGACGAGCTCGTGATGATCCTTACGGACACGAAGAACGCCATGATCAAGCAGTTCACCAAGCTGCTCTCCATGGAAGGCGTGAACCTCAACGTGACGAAGGACGCCCTGCGCGCCCTCGCCGCCGAGGCCGTGAAAAAGGGCACCGGCGCCCGTGCTTTGCGCAGCATGCTCGAGCGCATCATGCTCGACATCATGTATGACGTGCCGAGCCGGGACGACATCGCCGACGTCACGATCAACCGGGCCGTCGTCGAAGGCAAAAAGACCCCGCTCATCCGCCGCAAGCAGGACAAGGACGCGGCTTAGGGCGGAGCAGAATCCGGTTTAAAGTGCCTGCCCGGTGGCGTGCGGGCAGGCGTTCCTTGCAGTATCCGGAGATTCCGGTAATATCGGTCGCATGCTCTCCGTGCTCGATGAACCGGCCTTTCGACAGCGTGTCTCGCGGCTCAGCTTGAAGGAGTACCATCAACTCGGGGAATACAACGAGAATGGAAAACGCACGGAATTGATCCGCGGCTTTGTCATCGAGAAAATGAGCAAATCCCCCCTTCACGGTACAATCGCCTCCATGCTTCAGGAACTTCTCATCCCGCGGGTTCCTTCGGGTTTTTTCGTTCGCCGCGAGGAGCCGCTAACATTGTGTGATTCCGAACCCGAGCCTGATATTGGAGTAGTGCGAGGGCAGCGGGGCGAATATCTCGAGGCGCATCCTGCCACTGCCGCGCTCGTCGTTGAGGTAGCCGTTAGCAGCCCTGAAGCTGACCGGGCGCTGGCAGAAATCTACGCAGAGGCTGGAGTGGAGGAATATTGGATCGTTCTTCCGCTGGAGCGTCTTATCGAGTGCTACCGTCATCCCGAAGGCAGCCGATATCGGGAGATGCGCACTTACTCTCAAGCGGAAGAGATTGCGAGCGACGCTATCCCCGGCCTGCGCCTCGCGCTCGCCGAACTTTACGCCGCTCTTCCGTAAAGGAGAACGGGTTGGCGGACCTCAGGCTTCTAATCCCGCCCCTACTTCGTGGACAAGGCGGCGGCGCGTGCTAGCTTTCGGGCCATGAAAAAGCGGCTTCTGCAAAGTCTCGTCGTCGTGCTCGTGGTCTTTAACGTCGTGGTCGGCGTGCGCGTTTACCAGGCGGTGGGTGCGCAGGAGAAGGACGACGCCGGCTATGCGAACATCGCCGTCTTTGCCCGGGCGATGCAGCTCATCCGGCAGGATTACGTGGATGAAAAGAAGGTCACCTACGAGGAGTTGACGCACTCCGCGATGCGCGGCATGCTCGGCAATCTCGACCCGCACTCGCAATTCATGGAGCCGAAGGATTTCAAGGGCATGCAGGACGACACGAACAGCCGGTTCGGCGGCCTCGGCATCGTGGTGGCCCAGCGCGATGGGAATATCGTGATCGTCACGCCGATGGAGGATTCGCCGGGCTTCAAGGCCGGGCTCCTGCCGAACGACCAGATCGTGAAGATCAACGGCCAGTCCACCGACAAGATGGACCAAAGTGAGGCCATCAATCAACTGCGTGGCGATCCGGGACAGAAGGTGACGCTGACCATCCTGCGCCCCGTGACCAAGGAGATCAAAGATTTCACCATCACCCGCGAGAACATCAAAGTGGCGAGCGTGAAGGATGCGAAATTGTTGTCCGCGGATCTGGGCGGCGATTTCAAGGTCGGCTACGCGCGAATCACGCAGTTCAACGTGCCCACGGCGGAAGAACTCGGCAAGAAGCTGGACGATCTCCAGGCCAAGGGCATGCAGGCCTTCATCCTCGACCTGCGCTACAATCCCGGCGGTTTGTTGAATTCGGCGGTGGATGTGTGCGGGCAATTCCTGCCACCCAAGACGCTCGTCGTTTCCACCGAAGGCCGCGTGGCGTCGCAGAGCCGCCAATATCGCACGGCGGACACCGTGAAGCCGCGTCCGCGCTTTCCGTTGGCGATCCTCATCAACGGTGGCAGTGCCAGCGGCTCGGAGATCGTGGCCGGCGCGCTGAAAGACTTGAATCGCGCGATTCTCATTGGCGAAACGACCTTCGGCAAAGGTTCGGTCCAGAGCGTGATCCAGCTCCAGGACGGCTCGGCCATGCGCCTGACCACGGCGAAGTACTACACGCCCAGCCATACGGTGATTCACGAGCACGGCGTGGCGCCCACCATCCGGGCGACCCTCACGCCGGACCAGGAGCGTTTACTCATGATGCAGCGCCGCGATGAGGCGGGGATCGACCCCGATCACAAGGAACTCGCCAATTTCCGCGACACCCAGCTCGAGCGGGCCGTGGATGCGCTCAAGGGCGTGATGATCTACGCGGACAAGACGGGCGGCCCGAAGAAAGCCTCGGCGAACTAGTGGCGGCGGATACTTCGGCGCGGTTGGTCGTGGCGATCGAGACGTCTTGCGACGAGACAGCGGTGGCCATCTTGCGCGGGCAGGAATTGCTCGCCAGCGAGGTGGCATCGCAAATCGCCCTGCATGCGCAGTATGGCGGTGTCGTGCCGGAAGTGGCCTCGCGCAATCATCTCCGCATGCTCCAGCCGGTGATCGATAGCGCGCTCGCGAAGGCCGGCATATCTCTGAACGACGTGGGAGCCTTTGCGGCGACGTGCGGGCCCGGGCTGGCGACGTCGCTGATGATCGGGACGTCGGCCGCCAAGGCTTTGGCCATCGGCTTTCGCAAGCCGTACCTCGCGATCAATCACATGGAGGGACATTTGCTCTCGCCGTTCTTCGGGACATCCGAAGGCATTCGCCCGGCCATTGCGCTGGTCGTCAGTGGCGGCCACACGCTGCTCGTCGAGATCGAAGGTTTTGGCCGTTATCATCTCCTGGGTCAGACGCAGGATGACGCCGCCGGCGAAGCCTTCGACAAGGTCGGCAAGCTGCTGGGTCTCCCTTATCCGGGTGGTCCGAATGTCGATCGCATCGCGCGGGACGGCGATGTGGCCCGATTCGATTTCCCGCGCAGCATGCTCCACTCGGACGACTTCAATTTCAGCTTCAGTGGGCTGAAGACCGCCGTGCGCTACCTGCTGCCGAAGTTGGAGACCGTCAGCCTGCCCGATGTCTGCGCCTCTTTCCAGGAAGCGGTGGTCGAAGTGCTCGTGACCAAGACCCTGCGCGCCGTGCAAGCAAAACGACAACACGTGGTCGCCTTGAGCGGAGGCGTGAGTTGCAATTCGCGCCTGCGGGAAGCGATGCGGGCGGCCTGCGCGGCGCGTGGCGTGGAACTGCTCGTCGCCTCGCCCGCGCTGTGCACGGACAACGCCGCGATGATCGGTTACGTCGCCGCGCTCAAACTGGCGCACGGCGAAAGTTCGTCTCTGGCCTCAGACATCGATCCCAACCTGCGTTTGGTGGCTTAGGGAAACTGCAGCCGCTGCTGATTGATTGAAACGCAGAGACGCGGAGGCGCAAAGGGCGCAGAGAGAAGAGAGAGGGCCGAAATAAGCGCGACTCTCTTCGCTCTGCCATCGAGACCGCTGGTTGCTCAACGGGGTTCTTCGACTCCGTTACACTCCGCTCAGAATGACACCGCGAGGGGAGTTGCGCTTCTTTCACTGTCTCCAAGCTTTCCCTCTGCGGCCCTCTCTCTTCCCTCTGCGCCTCTGCGTTAAAAGAGGCGGTGGCGACAGTTGATGCGAACCGTTTCAGTAATCGCGGACGAGCAGGTAGTCCGCGAAAGCGCGCAGCGTGGCGGCGCTTTTGCCGAAGGGCTTGAGCGCGGCGTGTGCGGCGAGGGTGAGGCGATGGGCCTCCTCGCGCGAGCGTTCCAGCCCGAAGATGGCGGGGTAGGTGGCCTTGGTCGCCGCCACGTCCTTACCGGCGGTCTTGCCGAGCTTTTCCGTGGTTTGCGTGACGTCGAGAATGTCGTCGATGACCTGGAAGGCGAGGCCGAGGGACTGGCCGAAGTCGGTGAGGTTCTTCAGCCGCGCTGGGTTGGCGTTGGCGCTCATCGCGCCGAGGCGGATGCTGGCGGTGAGCAGCGCGGCGGTCTTGCAGCGATGGATGTATTTCAGTTCCGCGCCGGTGATCTTTTTGCCTTCGCCCTCGAGGTCGGCCACCTGGCCGCCGATGAGCCATTGGCTGCCGGAGGCGGTGGCCAGTTCGCGAATCAAGGCCGGCATTTTGTAGCGCGCTGTTTCCACTGCTTGCGCCAGGATTTCGAACGCGATGGTGAGCAGGCCGTCACCGGCGAGCACGGCGACGCCTTCGCCGAAAACCTTGTGCGACGTCGGCCGGCCGCGGCGCAAATCGTCGTCGTCCATGCACGGCAGATCGTCATGAATCAGCGAATAGGTATGGATGCACTCGACGGCACACGCCGCGGGCAAAGCTCGCGAAACCTCTCCATCACAAGCTTCGGCGGCGGCCAGAGTCAGGGCGGGGCGCAGGCGCTTTCCTCCGGCAAAGAGACTGTAGCGCATCGCCTTGTGAATGGTGCCGGGTTTCACCGTGGCGCGCGGCAGAAAGCGATCGAGGGCGCGATCGATCAGTTTGCCGCGGGTGGTGAGGTAGCTTTTCAAGTCCATGAGGGGCAGGAGAGTGGGAGCGAAGCGTTGCCGGAAAAAGCGGAAAAGTGAAGCGGATGTTGGCGCTTCGCGCGCAGATTATTCGCGATCAGCGCCGGCTGAATAGACTGGACCGTTTCTTGGAGGCATTGGCGCCGCCATCCGCCGCCTGCTCCAGCCAGTGGGCGATCTCCAGCTTCAAGTCGTGCGCGGTCGAGAAGCGCTCCTCGCGATTGAAACTGAGCGCGCCGGCGCAGATGGCGGCCAGGCGCTCGGGCAAGACGCCGCCCGGGATATGGGCCGGCGGTGGCGAGGCGGCGAGAGCCTCCGCGGGGGACGAAGTCGAGTGCAGGGTCTCCGCGACGATTTCCTCCTCGGACTCGCCGTTGTTGAAATTGCGAAGCGTGAGGATGCGAAATAGAATCGCACCCAAGGCGAAGACATCGGCGCGCGCGTTGATTTCATCGACATCCGCCGCTTGCTCCGGCGCGAGGCAGCGTGAGATGGGCGGAGGGGCGGCCGTCTCCACGGCTTGCAAGCGTGTCTTTTCCTCGTCGCGCGGCTCGCCAATCCGGGCGGTGCCCCAATGATCGACGAAGACCTCACCGAAGCGGCCGAAGACAATCGCCTCCGGATGCAAGCAGCCGTGGACGACTCCGCAGGCGTGCGCAAAGGCGACGGTGTCGCAGGCCTTGAGAAAGATCGCGAGCAGGGAGTGCAGCGTGGCGTGGGGTGCTTCGCCGTTGGCCGCCATGCCAGTGAGCAGAGAGCCGAGCGATTCACCCTCGATGAATCGCGTGGCGGAATACAGGCCAATCTCGGCGTCGAGCCCGAAGTCGTAGACTGGCAAAATGCCGCAGTGGGCGAGTTGGGCGACGATTTGATTTTCGCGAATGAAGGCGAGGACCTGCGCTTCATTTTCCTGGCTGGCCCGATGCAGCACCTTCAAGGCGACACGCCGCTGCAACACGGTATCGCGGGCTTCAAAAATAGTGCTGGTGCGGCCTTCGATGATGACGTCGCCCAGAGCATAGCGCGAGGCGCGCAGAAAATCTTCGGGGAGATGCCGAAAGGCGGAGGCGGGCAGTCCACCGCGTTGAAAAGTGAGCCGCGCATCCCCCACCATGATTTCGCTTTCGAGGGTGATCGGCGTGGAAGCTTCAATCGCGCAGCCATCGACGAAAGTGCCATTGGCGCTGCCCAGGTCCTCGAGAAAGAGATGCTCATCGCTGGCGACGGTGAGACGGGCGTGTCGGCCGGAAATGGATTCGGCATCGACGACAATCTCGTTTTTGCGCTCCTGGCCAATGATGTACTTGCCGCGGCGCAGCAGGCAGCGGGCGATCAGTCGTTCGTCCTGGCGGACGACGGCTTCGAGAGCGAGGAAGGAGGAACTCACCATGCGCAAGAATGGCTTTTGTTATTCGATCTGCACGGCAAAAACGTGAGTTCCGATCCGGAGCGTTTGACCGGGGGCGAGCGGCAGCATTTCGCCCCGGCCCAATAGCGTATCGCGGCCGGCCAGCACAGGTTCGGCCAGGGAGTCGTTGCGCAGCCAAAAACAGCCACGAAAATAGTGGAAAGCAGCCGGGCTGCGGCCGCGGCCGCGCGTGTCCCAAACGATGCTGCCAGCGGCATCGAGGCCGAAGCCGACTTCGGAAAAGAGCCACACGCCGTGGCGGGTGGTGGCGTGTCCATCCACCGGCTGGCAAACGAGCGCGCGATCGGGAGTCAGCGCCGCCTTGTCGTCCGGGCCGGCCCACGCGTCCAGATTGTCGATCTCCCACGAGGAGGCTTCCGTGGCGGCCAGCGGAATCAAATCCAGCACGTATTCATCGCCTAGATCGAGCCGGCCGCGCTGGGGCAGCACGGTGGGATGGTTGGGGGTGAGTGGCTGGCCGTCGAGGGAGGAGCCATTGAGACTGGGCCCACGGCCATTGCCGTCGCGCAGAGTGATATGGCCGTCGTTGATCTCGAGCAGGGCGTGCACGCGGCTCAGGCGGTTGGTGCGGGCATCGTTCGCTTCGCTTTCCGGCAGAATGCGAGCGACAAAATCGGCTCCGGCGGAGCGCCCCACGGTAAAGCGCGGGCCGGTGGTGAGGCGAATGGGCAGGACTGCGGAATCTTCCGGTTCGAGATTCAGCGTGGATCCGGGGCGGGCCGAGGTGAGGAACGCTTCCGGGATATGGTATTTCCGGACTGGGGCGGTGGTCGCTTCTTTCGGCGGAGACGGAAGATTCGTATCCGACTGGGCATGCAACAGATCGCGCCAGAGCGATGCGCAATCGGCGTGCGGCATGGCGAGCAATTCGCGGCGGAGCACCGCATTGCCGGCTTCCCGGAGGGAACTCAGGGGACTGTAGCGACGGCTGTCCACTTCGCGAATGCGCCCCCCGAGCAATTCGTAGAGCAGCAGGGCCAGTTCGCGCGGGCCATAGCCTTCCTGGATTTCCGTGGGCCGGCGCGGGTCGACCACCACCGTGTGCTTGGTTTCATCGGTCACGGAGTCCGCCATCAGTCCGCGCAAGCTCAAGGGGTTCAACTTGAGAATGTAGGCCGGCCAGCGATCCACGGGGGTTCCCAGCAGGCTTTCCGCGACACCGCCGTCCACAAATTCGACAAAGAGCTTGCCGAGCAGCGGCCGTGGGATGGGCACGGCTTCGCGGGCCAGGAAATCGAGCGTCGCGGGGAGAGTGGAGAGCAGGTGCAACGCTTCGCCGATGCTCAATTCCCGTCTCCGGCGGAGCAGATCGAGAAGCGAAATACCCTGCACCCACTCCTGGACGATGAGGCCGTTCCGCGGATCGAAATGGTAGACCCGGGAGAGATGCGGATGCGGCAGGCATTGCAGATGCCGGACAGTGTTCTCAAGAAGTTGGCGGGCCTCGGCCTCGAGGCCGCAATTCTGCCCGAGTTGCTTCACGCTGACGATCTCACCAAACGCCAGGTCGCGTGCGCGGAAGAGCCGGCCCCCGGTGACGTGAGGCAGTTCGTCGAGCAGTTCGTAACGGTCGTCGAGGCGCCGGCTCATGAGCTCATTCCACGAAACGCTGGGCCACCGGCATCTTGCGGCCGAGGCCGAAGGCGCGGCCCGTGACTTTCAGTCCCGGCACCGCCTGGGCACGCTTGTACTCGTTGAGGTCGACGCGCCGCACGACCCAGCGCACGGTCTTCTCGTCGAATCCACGGGCGATGATCTCGGTGCTGCTGAGTTGCTCCTCGACGTAGAGTTGCAGGATGGGATCGAGAATCTCGTAGGGCGGCAGGGTGTCCTGATCGCGCTGGTCCGGCTTCAACTCAGCGCTGGGCGGCTTTTCGATCGTGGCGCGAGGGATGATTTCCCGGTCGCGATTGATCCACTCGGCGAGCTCGTAAACCATGGTCTTCGGTACGTCGCTGATCACGGCGAGACCGCCGCACATGTCGCCATAGAGGGTGCAATAGCCCACCGCGAGTTCGCTTTTGTTGCCGGTGGTGAGCAGCAGGGAGCCGAACTTGTTCGAGAGCGCCATGAGTGTCATCCCGCGCAGACGCGGCTGCATATTTTCCTCGGTCGTATCCTCGGGAAGGCCGGCGAAGATCTCGCGAAACTGCTCGCGGAAGACCTCGAAGCTCCGCTGGATCGGGATAGTGAGACAGCGGATGCCGAGGTTTTGGGCGATGAGGAGCGAGTCGTCGATGCTGCCCGGCGAGCTGAATTGCGTGGGCATGGTGACGCCGAGCACATGCTCCGCGCCGAGGGCCTGCGCGGCAAGGCAGGCGGTGACCGCGCTGTCGATGCCGCCGCTCAAGCCGAGGACGGCGGAGTGAAAGCCGCACTTGTGGAGATAGTCGCGCGTGCCGAGCGAGAGGGCGTGGAAAAGTTCCTCCGGCTCGGAGGGAAAGGCCGGAGATGGGGAGGGAGAGGCCGGATGCAGGTCCACGATAGCGCATTCCTCGGCGAAGGGCGCCAGCCTGGTGTGCAGCGTGCCCTGCGAGTCGAGGGCGAGGGAGTTGCCGTCGAAGACCAACTGGTCGTTGCCCCCGATGGCGTTGCAGTAGTGGATCGGGAGCCGGTGTTCGCGGGCCACGGCGCTGAGCATTTCCGCCCGGCGAGCCGCCTTGCCGAGACTGAAAGGGGAAGCGCTCAGGTTCAGGATGGCCTGGATGCCTTGAGCGATGAGCGACCCCACCGGGGAACTGCCATACAAGTGTCGGGGGAGATACTTCTCCGTCCAGATGTCCTCGCAAATGGTGACGCCGAATCGGGTGCCGGCGATCTCGACCGGCTCGACGCTTTTCGCCGGCTCGAAATAGCGGTCCTCGTCGAAGACGTCGTAGGTGGGGAGCAGCGACTTGTGGATCTTGCGGATTGGCTGGCCGCGCTGGAGAACCGCGGCGGCGTTGTGAAAGGGTTGCCCGGGTCCGCTGTTCACGTCGATGAAGCCGACAATGAGCGGCACATCGCCCACCGCTTGGTGCAGTTCGTCGAGCTTCTCGAGGTTGAGCGGGACGAAGCGCGACTTGAAGACGAGGTCCTGAGGCGGGTAACCGGTGAGGGCGAGTTCGGGGGTGAGGACAAGGTGCGCGCCGCGTGCGACGAGGGCGCGATAAGCCGCAAGGATCTTCTCCGCATTGCCGCGAAGGTCACCGACGGTGGTATTGAGCTGGGCGAGACCGATTTTCACTGGAGCGGCACCTGAGGGGCCGCAGTGAAGTTAATGGTGGCGCTTTTCCGCTGTCGAGCCGTGGAGGCTATCTTTCGCGCCTTCGTTGGACGTCTCGTAGAAGGCTTCCTGGATGATGTGGCGGAAACCCCACAGGAGACACGCGGCGGCGAATCCGGCGAGGATCATCATGATGAACTTATGGACGAAAGTGCCTTGCACAGGGTGTTCTTAAGCAGATCCTTTGCCGCGGAGTGGAATGTCTTTCCCCGTCCCCGGGCTCGCCGGTCGCTACCAGAAGCCCCACTGGCCGGTGCGCAGGACGTAAATTCCCAGCAGGGCGTTGGTCACGGCGTGGACGAGCACGCAGGAACTGAGGCTTTTGGTGCGGTAGGCGACGAGATTGTAAAGCGCGCCGGTGAGGATCGCGGCCGGCCAGTCGGCGCGGGAATGTTCGAGGCAGAAACCGGCGGTCACAATCGCGAAGGAGCGCCAGGAAAATGTTCCAAAGGGCACACGGGAAAAGTCCTCATTGATCAAGTAGCGGAGCAAAAACCCGCGCCAGAAGATTTCCTCGAGCAGCGGCACGACCACCACCAGTCGCACGAAGCGCAGCCCTAGATTCACCGCATAGGGCCAGCCGGTGCCGCCGAAAAACTCCGGGTTGAACCCGTCCAGGCGCCGGGGCGCGCCCAGCCATTCCTGGGGCGCGATCCAGAGCAGCAAGGCCAGCACCCCGGCGCCGAAGGTGAACAGCAGCCGATGCGGCGCGCGCAACTGGTAGAAAGGCCAGCCGCGCAGGAGAAACACCGAGCAGACGAGCGTTTGCAGAGGAAAGACCCAGTACATCGGCTGGCTGAAGGCCCAGAAGGCGCGCCCATCTCCAAAATGCTCCACGACCGATCCGAGCCCCAAAACAACGAAAAATGCCAAAAAAGGCGCGAGATTAGCTTTTTCTTTGGGATCAGCGCCAAACATGGAGCCATGAAAGAAATCGAAACCAAGGAATCAACGCCAGAACAACTCATGCAAATGCTCGAGGTCCAGCTCGCTGCGCAGCGTTCTCATCGCGCGCAGTCCGGTCGCAATCGTGCGATAATTCTCGTTGCTGGGATTCTCTTCATTGTGGTCGCCGCCAGTGGAGCCCTTCTGGTGCTGGATCAAATGCTGGTCGACCTGCGGCAAAACGAACGTCTTCCAGAGTCAGGGGCGACCCCTGTAAACGGGAAATAATTGAGAATTCAAGCCCCTCGGCACATCGGCTGCTAATACGCATTTGTAGAATGGCAAAAGCTCCTACATCCGTGATCGGCGTGGACCTCGGGCGATACTCCCTGAAGTCCGTGCTGCTGCAAAAAAAGCCGGGCAACCGCTATGTGCTCACCCATTACGCGGCGCAGATCGTTGCCGAGCCCGCGGAAACGGCCGAGGCGCTCGCGACTCAACTGAAATCTTTGTTCAAGGAAATGGGCGGCTCCGCCAAGGCCTGTGCCGTGGGCGTCTCCACCCCGGACGCCATCATCCGCATCATCGAGCAGCCGGAGACGCCGCCGGAACTGCTGCGCGAAGCGTTGCGCTTGAATGGCATGACTTTGCTCAACCAGGACTGCCGGGAATTTGTGCTCGATTGCGATCGCATCGCTCCCTTGGGGTCTCCCACCGAGGCCGATGCGCTCGGCCGAAAGCGCTACCTGGTCGGTGGCCTGCCCCGCCCGCAAGTCACGCTGGTCGGCACCGCGCTGCAACAAGCCAGCAACGACGTCAGCGTCATGCAACTGGCCCCGATCTGCGCTTTCAATGCCTTTGAATTCGCCCACGAGGAGGTCTTCAACAACCAGGCGTTTTTCCTGGTGGATATCGGCCACACCAATTCCACGATGATGGTCGGCCTGAAGCGCGAACTCATCCTCGTGCGCAATATCGATTTCGGCGGCAAGGCCTTGATCGAAGCCCTGACCAGCTTGAGCGGCGAAGGGCGTGAGGCCGTCTTGCAGGCGCTGGAGCAGGAGGACGAAGTGATGATCGAATTTGCCCGTGTCGCTATCAATGCGCTCATCCGGGAAATCCAGAACTCCATCGGGTTCCTCGAGCACCGGCACGAAGAAACCATCCCGAAGATCTATGTGTCCGGAGGCCCGGCCAAGTCGCAGGCGCTGCTGAAAGTCTTTACGGAGGAACTGCGCCTGCCCTGCGAATCGTGGAGCGCGGTGTCCAAATGTGAGTCGACGCTCCCGGCGAATCGCACCGCCGCCCTGGCGGAGTACGGGATCGACTTGAATGTCGCCTGCGGTGCCGCCGCGGAACTTTTGAAAGCAAGCTGAGCCATGGCCCTCCGTCTCAATCTCTATCACGAAGTCATCCGGGCCAAGGCGCTCAAGCGCCGGGATCCGCTGAAAATCTCCATCTGGGGCATCTCCGCCGTGCTCGGCTGTTTCGCCCTGTGGTATTTTTTCGAGTTGGTGCGGATGCACGGAATCAACGACGAATATCTGAAGGCGAAGGGGGAATTCTCCCGCGTGGAGCCGCAGGCCAAGGTGGCGCGGAAGCGAGAGGAAGAATTGAACCAGCAGGCGGCGACGAGTGTGAAGATGGTGAAGCGGATCGAAGGACGCTTCTACTGGGCGCCTTTGCTCGCGGAACTCACGCAGGTCGTCCCGCGCGAGGTGCAGATTTCGCGGCTCGGTGGTGAACTGAGCGGCGACGCCGTCCGGCGCTGCTCGCTGAGCATCGATGGATTGTCGGCCGGCACCGATCCCCGCCGCGTGGCCGAGGACTTGCGCACGGCCATCGCCGACCGCCTGTCTCCGCACTACAAGAATGTCACTTCCACCTTCAAGACGCTCGAAGACGGGACCGAGATGATCACGCTGGATGGCAAGCAAGTGGGCACCGCCACTTTCGCTATCATCGTGCAATTTACCGCCAGCGACGACACGCAAACCGCACCCGGACGGAGAAAGAAATGAAACTCGGCAAAGAAGAAATCCAAAAAATCGTCCTCGGCGGATTGCTGTTGTTGGGCGTGGTCTACAGCTACTTCGATTTGCTGCTCGGTCCGCTCATGAAACACGCGGAGCAGACGCAGCAGGGCATCGGTGCGCTGGGACCGGAAATCGCCAATGCCAAGGCCCAGATGGCGAAGACCAAACAGATGGAACTGGACTCGCCCCAGCAAACCCTGCCCATGCGCCAGGCTCTGGCGATGATTCCCGAGGGCTCACCGGTCGCCTGGTTTCCGACGCGCACGGCGGATTTTTTCAAGAAGCAGGGGGTCGACAAGGCCGCCACGCGCATGACGGGTGAGTCGAGCGACAAGGACCTGCCGGGCTTCCGTAAGATCACCTGGGGCGTGGACCTGCCCAAGGTGGAATATGTGACTTTTGCCCAGGCCATCGCGGCACTGGAAAATGAGGAACCTTTGCTGGAGATTAGCGCGATGCAGATCGATGCCAGCCGTGACGACGTCGAAATGCAGCACGTCTTCCTCACCGTCAACAACCTCGTCAAGCAATGAGCCTCCGCCCCTCTCGTTTTCTCGCTGTTTTCCTGGCGTGCGCCCCGGTGGTGCATGCCGTCCGTCCGGCCCCGGTTGAAACCCCGGCCCCGGCCGAGCCGGCCAAAGCCGATTCCGCCCCCAAGGACGAAGTGCCGCCCTACGTCTTGAAAAAGCGTTCCACTTTTTCGAACCCCGATGACGTGCAGCGCGCGCCTTTCTGGCCCATCGGCTGGGTGAAACGCAACAAAGGAGGCCCCGTGGCGTCCGCTCCGCAAGTGCAGGCGCCGAAAGTCGTCCTCGATGGGAAAAGCTTCAAGGTCACCAGCATCATGATCGGCTCGGGCACGACCCCGTCGCTGGCGGTGATCAATGCCCGCGCCTACAGCGAGGGAGAGTTTCTCCGCATGCCGAAGACGCCCGGCGCGACGCCGGTGCGCATTCGAGTGCAGCGGATCAATGACGGCAATGTGGTCTTGCAGAATGGTGACCAGACGCTGGTCGCGAATCTCACTCGGCCGGAACTTTCCAACCCGAAGCCCGAGGAACTGCTGAACGACAAGGATCGCTGACGCGGAGAGCGGGAGAGGAATGGAAAGGGAGGATAGACAACGAGACGGAGTCTCTAATGAGCCCCTTGTCTCCCTGTCTGATTGTCTCCTCTTCGTCTGCGCCTCTGCGTTTTAAGACTGACTCGATCGGGCTGTCGCTCAAGTCTCCGCGTTGAGCTGTGCCAGGACTTCTGGGTCGCGGACGTCGGCCCAGTCGCCACTCAACTCGATGACTTGTACTTTGCGTCCGCTTTGGGCGAGCGCGCGGATGGCGTCGGTGAGTTCGTATTCGCCGCGCGGGGATTTCTCGAGCTTCGCGGTGAACTCGAAGATGCTAGGGCGGAAGGCGTAGACACCGGCGTTGTACCATGGGCTGGTGGGCTCGCCCGGCTTGGGCTTTTCCCGCAGGTCCGTCATCTCGAAGCGTTCGTTCACAAAGACCGCGCCGCCCTTGGCGATTTCTCCCGGGTTGTGCTTCACGCTCACGAGCCCCTCGGCGTCGCCGAGATCGGCCAGCCGCTGGTAATTTGCCGGATCGATCAGGATATCGCCGTAGCTGAGGATGAAGGGATCCGCGCCGGCAAAATCCTTCGCCAATTCCACCACGCGCCCCGTGCCATCCTGCACCACCTGCGTTGCGTACTCGACTGTGACGCCGAATTTCGATCCGTCGCCGAAGTAGTCCTTCACGACTTCCGCGTGCCAGCCGACGACGATCTGGAAATGGGTGACGCCTGCCGCGCGCAAGCCGTCCACGATATGCCGCAGGATCGGCTGTCCGCGCACCGGGATCATCGGCTTGGGGAGTTCACTTGTCAGTTCGCGCATGCGCGTGCCTTTGCCGGCGGCGAGGAGGACGGCTTTATGGATCGTGGAAGAGCTCATGGGCTTGGAAGGTTCGGGCGTGGATGTGACAGCGGTATTCCCATAGCGGGCGCTTGGTGCGGGGGCAAGAGTGGGGACGGAAGGGAGAGATGCGAGTGTGGAAGCCGGCCCAAGGCGTCGCCCCGGATTTCGATTTTGATGCGGCGCGCTCTCGTCTCGCGCAGATGCTTCGCAGGGAATAGCAGGAAAGGGAGAGGATTGGCCAATGGGCGCGCAGCGGTTCTTTCCATCCGGGCCGAATGTTTGGCGAAAACAAAACACGGAGATCATGAATGAAAACACTATCCCTACTCACCGCCCTGCTCGCCCTCACCTTTGCTGCCGGATCGTTTGCCGCGGACGAAACTGCGGCGAAGGAAGGGTGCAAAATGATGAAGAAGGAGCCCGCGCCCGAACCCGCCTGCTGCTGCCAGAAAATGATGGCGAAAACGGAGACACCTGCCAAAGCCGCCGACCTTGACTCGCTCATCGACAAGATGAAGGCGGCCAAGGGTGATCAAGTGCTCGACACGTTTGCAGCCGTGCTGAACCAAATCATGGCGGAGCGCAAAGCTGTGCAGGAAAAAGCTCCCGAAGGAGCGACGCCTGCGGCGCCCCCGGCGCATCAGCATTAAAGACGAATTCGAGGAGGACCATAGGCCCGCAAACAGTTAGCGCGGATGGGGCGTTGCCCTCGGCTGGCTTGTAGCAGTCCTTCGCCTGATGGCGGCGTGGCCAAAATCGCTTCAATGCTTCGCCGAGAGTAGTGCCACGGCGATGAGCGCGTGATAGGCAATGGAGATCGCTCCAAAAATAATGCCGATCCACGCGTGGACGGCGCCCTTGATCACGGGATTTTGTTTTCGCTTCTTGAGGCCGATGATGCCGAGGATCAAAGCGGGAATGGCGAGCAAGATGCCGATGAAAGGCATGAGACCGAAGATCCCGAGATAGTAGCCGACCAAGGCGTGCGGGTTCTTGTACGGAATGAGTCCGCCGGTGGCGTCGCCGGTCTGCGGAATTGGTGGAGGCGCCAGCGGTGGAGGGGGTGGTGGAGGCGTGCTCCCGGCTTGCACGACGGAGGAGATCGGCTGCCATGTCTTGCTGCCGACGGCGCATACTTGGGTGGTTGAGGCAAGACCGCCTTGGGAGAGTTGGGTCGTCAATTCTCCGAGAGGGGTGGGTCCCAGCACGTTCGTACCGTCGGCCGTGTAATAGTAGTCCATAGGGGATGCGGAGAATTGCGGCGGCAGATTGGCGGAATCGCGCTCGCGATTCAATGGGGAAGAGGCGGCGGGGAAATCAGTTGGCGGCGGGCGACTTTTCGGTGATGCGCAGATAGTACCCATCGGGGTCCACGAGGCGGAAGTCGCGCAGGCCCCACGGCCGCCGGGTCACACCTTCATGGATAGCATAGCCGCTCTTCTCGACGCGTTGATAATGCGCGTCGAAGTTATCCACCTCGAGCACGATCTCAGTGCCCACGCCTTTGCGCCCCTGCAAGGCTTCCGGGGAAAAGTGGTGTGTCTTGGAAAGCATCGCCTGGTCGCAAATTCCGATGTGGACCGAGCCGTTGCGCGCCTGGATGTATTGACCCTCAGTGGGGTGGCATTCGAAACCCAACACGCGGCGGTAGAAGTCCGCCGCGACGCGCGTGTCCTTCACGAAGAGTTCGAAGCGAACGACCATTCCAGCGGGCGCAACAGGAGTAGCATCTGGTGCGTTCGGGGGATTCGCCGGGTCGGCGGCGATGCCGACGTGATGACTCATCACGCAGGCCAGGATTCCTGACACAAGTCTTGGAGAGAGGAGATGCATGGGGGAATACGGCTTTCTCGCGCGGTCGGGCACTGGGCTCCTGTTTCTCCTATTGCGTAGCAGATGAAGCAGGCGCGAGTGCGAAAACGTCGAATTGCTCGTCGTAGAGCACTTCGGAGCCGACCGTTTTAAAGCCCAGGCGGGCCAGCACCCGCTGGGAGCGGTGATTTTCCGGCTCGGTGATAGCGTGGAGGGTGCGGCCGGGGTGGTGCTGCTGATAGTGCGCGATCCAGGCGGCGGCGACTTCGGGTGCGTAGCCTTTGCCCCAGCGATCGCGGCGCAAGCGGAAGCCGAGTTCGATGCGCACACCATCGGGGAAATAGAAGAGGCCGGCGTCGCCGATGTTTTCCTGCGTGGCGCGGTCGATGACGAGCCATTTGCTGAAGCCGTGGAGTTGCTGGTGCGCGATGTAGCGGGCGAGACGGGTTTCGACGGCGGCAAGGGTCTGGTCGGGGCCACCGGGGATGAAATGCATGACCTCGGGATCGGAGAACCACGGGAAGGCGGCGGGGGCGTCCTCGAGCGTGAAGGGACGGAGGAGGGTCCGAGAGGTGATCAGCGCGTCGGGCATCCGGGGAATGATAGCGGTGAATCCAGCGGGCGGTTTTGAACATCCAACACCCAACGTCGAACATCCAATGGCGGCGGGCCGCCTTAGTCGCCGAAGCTGATGCCGACGTCGCGGCAGGTCCGCACCATTTGGCTGTCGGGTTGGACGAGCTTGATGCGGTGGACGGCATCGGCAATCGGGACGCTGAGCACGTGATAGTTCTGGTAGCTCACCATCTCGCCGAATTTTCCCTCGGCGATCAATTCCACGGCTTTGACGCCGAAACGGGTGCCGAGGATGCGGTCGAGCGTCGTCGGGGCGCCGCCGCGTTGGAGATGGCCGAGGACACAGGTGCGCGTTTCCTTGCCGGTGCGCTGGGCGATCTCGTGCGCGACGATTTCACCGATGCCGCCGAGCTTCACTTCGCCGGAGCTCACGGTGCGTGCGCGCAGGTGGCCTTCGATTTCCCGAGCCCCTTCCGCGACGACGATGAGCGTGCTCAAGCAGCCGTCGGCATCGCGCTTTTTCACGGCGTTGGCGACGCGCTCGTGGTCGAAAGGAATTTCCGGGATGAGGATGATATCGGCGCCGCCGGCGAGGCCGCCGTAGAGCGCGATCCAGCCGGCGTGACGGCCCATCACTTCGATGACCATGGCGCGCTTGTGGCTGGAGGCGGTGGTGTGCAGGCGGTCGAGCGCATCGGCCACGCAGGCCACCGCGCTGTCGAAGCCGAAAGTCGTGGCGGTGGCCTCGAGATCGTTGTCGATCGTCTTGGGCACGCCGATCATGGGAATGCCGGATTCCCAAAGCTGCTGCGCGGTGGTGAGCGAGCCATCGCCGCCGATGGCGATGACCGCGTCGATCTGCAGCCGGCGGAGCGTCTCGCGCGCCTGCTCGATGATTTCCTTGGGAATTTCCGCCTTGGAGCCTTCGCCGACCTTGGCCACGAAATGGCCGCGATTGGTGGTGCCGAGGATGGTGCCGCCGAGGTGCATGATGCCGGCGGTGCGGGCGGTAGTGAGCGGAATGAAATCTCCCGGCGGCAGCAAGCCCTCGAAGCCATCGACGAAACCGAAGACTTTCCAATTGCGATTCGTGGCGGCGCGAACAACGCCGCGGAGGACGGCGTTCAACCCGGGGCAATCGCCGCCGCTGGTTAAAACTCCGATGCGTTTGGGGATCTCAGTCATGCTTAGCGCGGCGGTTTCCATCCCTTGGCCGGACGCCCGGCCGCAGCCCATGAATCGTAGAGCTGCCAGCCGCGGGCCAGCAATGATTGGGCGAGGGGGAACCGATTGGTGGCGCCGAGCACCACCACGTTGAGCCGGCGTGGGGTGATGATATGGGTCTCGCCTTCCTGGCGGCTGTCCGGCGGCTTGCCGCAGGAAATGATGACGCACTGGCCGGCGCGGGCGGTGGTGCCGGTCTTGACGCCGTCGATGGAATTGACGCCCAGCAATTCGTTGGTGTTGCGCAGCAAATAGGCGCTCTGGCCGCCGCTGGCGGTTTGGATGGTGATCTTGCGTTCGTGTTGCGAGACGTAGAAGCGAAAGGCGGAATTGGCCATCGCGTAGGAGGTGAGCTTCGCGAGGTCCGCCGCCGTGGAGTAGGGGACCGAGCGCTCGAGGTTGTCGAGGCCGTGGGGATTGAGAAATTTCGTGTTCTTCATGCCCCGGGTCCGGGCGAGGGCATTCATTTGCACAACGAAGCTGTCGACCGGGCTGCCCGAACCGCCGATGGCCTGCCCGACATGGCTGGCCAGGGTGAGGGCGGCGACGTTGTCGGACTGCATGAGCGCGGCGTAAAGCAGGTCGCGCAGCGTGGCGCGGTCGCCGGGTTGGAAGCCGGTGCCCTGGCCCGCGGAGATCTGGGCGGCTTCGCCGGGCACGGTGGCGAGCTGGCCGAGGTCGGACTTGCTGGCTTCGCTCCAGTCGAGCACGACCATCGCCGTGGCGATCTTGGTAAGGCTGGCGATGGGGAGCTTCTTGTCGCCGTGCGCCTGCTCGAGGATGAAGCCAGTGGTGCTGTCGGAGACGACAAAGGCGGCAGCCTCATCCGCGCGGACGGGAACCGCGAGCGCGAGCAACGTGAACAACAGCGCGACAGGCGCGAATTTCAATAAAGCCATGTAAGCATCCGCATAGTAGCGGTTGCCCTTTGCTTGGCAAGTCCACCCTCAAGGCTCGATGGGGACCGCGCTAGCGTGCGGCGGGATTCTGTGCCGCTGCCGTGGAGGAAGCGGTGTCGGGGGTGCGCCGGGGCTCTCTCGAATGGCGTGAATCGAGGCGGCCCAAAATGCCGTCCTGTTCATTGTTCGGTCCGGCGGTGAAGTAGAGCGAGTCGGCGCTGCCCAGACTGTGGCCGTTGCCAAAGGCGAGTCCCCAGATGCCATCGATGGAGATGATCTTGCTTTCGGCATCGCGCATGTAACCGACGAAATCTCCGGTCTCGAGATTGAAGGCCGAGATGGTGCCGTCGCCGAAATTGGCGACGAGGAGGTCATTCGCGTACTGGCCAAAGCCGGCGGGGGCGATGGCCATGCCCCACGGGAGATTGAGCACGCCATGGCCGGCGAAGAAATCCTTCACCAGCGTACCGTCTTCGTTATATTCGACGACGTGGCCAAAGCCGGCTCCGGCGATTTGCTCCTGACCCTCGTCGCTATAGGGATCGAACTCGCCGTAGGCAACGAAGAGGTGGCCGCCGAGATCGACAATATTGAAGGGGTGGAGACCGCCGACGGTCGCGGGTGTCTGAAAATGGAACGCGTCGGTGACATCCTTCCATTGGTTGTCAAAGACCTGAATGGCGTTGTTGCGAATATCGGCGACGAAGAGATGATTGCCCCCCGCTTTCTTGTACGCGTCCGAGTCGGCAGCATTGTTTGTGAGGGCGGCTCCGGTGAAGACGCAATTCACACGATATGGCATCCACTGCGCGGTCTTCGAATAGTCGATGATCAACGGTGCGATCTTCATGGCGACCGCGGTATTGGCGCTCCACGCATTGATGCAGCCGTCCTCGGTCACGAAGATGAATTTTGCCGAGCCGGAGAAGCCGTCGGGGATGGCTTCGGGCGGCGCGACCTTGAGGTTATCGGCTGGGCCGGCAACGGGGAATTCCACTGGCTGCCCAGGGAGATCGCTGGCGGAATTGTAGGCCTGACCGGTCACAAACGCGTAGCCGTGATCGGTCCAGTGCGGTTGTTCGAGTTCGACGATTTTCAGGCCGTCCTGGTGGAGGGGATTGCCTGGGACATCACCAATGAATTCGGAAGAGGTGCCCGTCCCGGCATTGGATATCCAGATGTGGCCGCCGGCGCCCGGCGGACGCAAAGCGATGCCCCAGGCATCGCGCATGCGTTCATCGATAATCTGTGGATTGTACTCCGCCTTATTGGCCACGAGATTGGTCTGCGTGTAGCCGGGATCGGCACGCAGCTTTTGGGCGGAAGCCGTGGTGGTGGCCAGGAGCACGCCGGCGAGGGGAAGGAGCAACTTCGGCAGTTTATTCATAGGATAAGTAAAAAGTCCGTGGGGCCATCTCGGCAGATGGCCCCACGGAGGTTATTGGGAGGTTATTGGCTTAGGCGGCTGAAAGCGCGGCCGTCCGCTTTCTCCGGGCTGCCAGGCCGACGGTTCCGAGGAGGAGCAAGGCCGCGGAACCCGGTTCCGGAACGGAACTGATGCTGGCGGTCACCCCACCCTCCGGGCTTTGGCTCGTGTAGGTATTCACCTGGGAGAGAAACGTGCTCGCGACCATGGCATTCGAGACCAGGGTGCCGCCGGTCGCATCCGATGTCGGAATCGAGAAGGTGGAATTGTCGTCGATGAAGACATTAAATTGGTCCGGGCTTGGGAGGCCGGAACCGACGACTTCCGCGACGTTCGTTTCGGTCACTTTGAAGACGATCTGTATCACGCCGGCGGGCAACACCTCGGCGTATTCATTCACGCCGTCGGGTTGGCCAGAGGGCGACGTCAGCACCACACTGGTCAGCAGCGAGCCGCTCGTGTTGCCCAAGGGGGTGTAAGTCTGCGTTCCCGTGGGCGACAACGAACCGGAGCCGCCGGTGAGAGAGAAATTACTCAATGTGACGGTGTTCGAGACGTTACCGGAGCCCGAGACCAACTGGAGGTCCAGGGAGAAGGGTGCATTGGAATTACCCAGCAGAGATGTGGTGTTCAGGGTAACCCAGTAGACCAGATTCGCCGCGTGACCGGCCGGAGCGAGGGCGAGCAGGAAGGCGGTGGAGAGGACGGCCGCGCAGGAAGTGCGCAGGAAGCGTGTCATTTTCATTTGGATGATAATTTAAGTCCGATGAGGCGGTGGTTGGAGATGAGGGCCGATTACGGCGTGCCAGCGGTGTGGATGACGCTCAGCGTGTCGGTAATCCCGCCGCCGGTTGTGGTGAATTTCAGTGAGACGGTGACGGAAGCGCCAGGCGCCAGGCCCGAAGGAGAGACCGAGATATAGGGACTGCCCGGCGTATTATTGACGGTGTCGCCTGTCTTATTGGTCAGAGTGGCATTGGATGATAGATTGCCTAACACGAGATAGATGGGATCGGTGATCGTCTGAGAGAGGACGTTGGTCACGGTGACCGTCTGCCCATAGGTGTTTGTGCGGCGATCGAACGCGTACCCGCTGGCGGCATAATTCAACC
>NZ_JBDUCX010000049.1:0-33062 GCF_040003245.1 Chthoniobacter sp. | reverse complement strand
CAGGGTGAATGAACCAGCGCCGAGGTCTAAGGTGCCGGAGTTGGCCGTCGTATCCACCGAGATGCTGTTGGCGGCCTCGCTGGCTGAAAGAGTGAGCGTGTTGCTGCCCGCAGCCGCGGTGCCGCCCGTGTTGTTATCGATGAAGTAGTTGGTCGCGGAAACCGCGCCCGACGCAGGCAATAGCGTAGTATTGAGGCGGATGATCTGGTTGCTGCCGTTCTTGGTGGCAAAACCGGTGCCACCGGCATCCGTCACCAGAAATGCATTATTGATAATCGAACCGGCAGTTCCCGTATTCCAGACCATGATCGCGTTGCCGACCGTCGCACCATTTGCGCCTCCCGCGCTCGTGTTGAGAGTCAATAGCGAACTGGCACCGAAGGACTGGGTGGCGCTGGTAATCGTCAGCGTGCTGTTGGCTCCGAGGGTCAGGAAGCTGGTCGTGTTTGCGGTCGTGGCCAGGCTGGCCAGGGTCTGGGTGCCGCCGCTGACGCTCAATGTGCCACCGCCCAGGATCAAAGCGTTCGAGCTTGAAACTAGGTTGTTGGTTCCGGCCACGTTCGCCTCGTTCAGAGCGAGGGTGCCGCCATTGACCGTAATGCCGCCGGTGAAGGTGCTGGCGGTCGTGCCATTGAAGGTCTGGGTGTTATTGCCTGTCTTGACCAGGCTGATCAAGTTCGCCGTCGCCGGGCTGATCACGCCGCCGAAGGACTGGCTGCCATTGGTCGTGTCAATCGTCAACGCCGCCGCTACACCCGTGTTCACAATGCTGTCGCTCGCCGGAGTGAAGCTGCCGTTGGTCAGGCCGCCGACGGTTTGGGCGGTACCATTGAGGTCAAGCGTGCCGGTCGTGGAACTGTCGCCGAGGGTGAGGAGTCCGGTAGAAAGACTGGTGGTTTTCTTGACGGTCTGCCCGCCGATGATCGTGACCGCGCCGGTGCCGGTGATGGCCGTCGAGGTGAAGGCCGCATTCGGATCGTAGATGAGCGTGCCGTTATTGGTGATACCGCCGCTCATGGTCACTGCCGTCGCGCCGTTGCCCAATTGCACTGTTCCACCGCTGGCAATGGTGCTCGTCCCCGTAAATGTATAACCAGCCGCAAGGGTAAGTTTCCCCGTGCCGTTGTAGGCCCACTGGGAAGCAAAGGCGCCGTTTTGGACGAGCGTCCCAGAGCTAATATTGCCCGCGCCCCCATAAGTTAACGTATAAGCCGCAGCGAAATTAATGGTGATCCCCCCTGGCATCGAAAGGGTGGATCCGGCGGTGTTGGAATTGATTGCCGTGCTGTTGAAAACATTCAATGCGCCTGTTCCCGATGCTCCGGAACCAAGCTGCCAGTTATAGCCATTCAGGCTGCTGAAATTGAACGTCGGCGCAGTGGAGGCGGGTCCAAACTGGCCCATGTTGGCGAGAATCAAAGTGTTCCCGGTTCCGCTGCCGTTGTTGCCAGCGATGAAATTAAAGGTGCCATTCCCTGATTCAACCACGCTGGTAGGAGCAAAGATGGTGTTGGTGGTGTTGCCCAGCAACTCCAGAGTGGTACCGACGCCGAGCGTGACCGTCGTCGAAGCACTCAACGCGGAGGATGTGCTAACCGGCGTGTTACCTGCGTTGGCCGCCGCTATCAGCGTGCCGCCACTGAGCGTTGTCGCGCCAGTGTAGGTATTCGCGCCGGAGAGGGTCCACGTGCCGGCGCCGGCTTTCGTAATGGATGTCGCACTGGAACTATTGATCAGATTGCCTGCAAACTCACCGCTGTCGGAACCTTGCAGTGTCAGCGTTTTCGCGCCGTTTCCAGTCGTGGTCAGATTGCTCGTGAATTTCAAAAGCCCCGAGCCGGAGGCATCAATGGTTCCGCCGGCGGTTGTGCCCTGAAGGTCGATGACGCGATTCGAAGTTTCACCCGCGCCCGTGTAGAGAAGCACGCCGCTGGAAACAGTGCTCGTGCCAAAATGAATGGTCGTGCCTTTGCCAAGATTGCTCGTGGTGGAACCCTGGTTGCCTACGCTCGACACGCTCAGAACACCGCCATGGATAAGCGTGTCACTGGTATAGTCATTCGTTCCATTTAAAACGGTCACTCCAGTGCCGTTATTCGTGCCGGTCCAGCTTTCAAACGAACTGGTGCCGGTGATGTTCGCGTTAATGATCAACGTCGCGCCGTTTGCAGCACCAATGTCGGGACCGTCTGTAGTGCTGTTTTGCGAAAGGACAATTTTTCCACCTCCCGTGGCATTGATCGTCGTGGTGCCGCTGGTGCTGGCGTCATTGATCGTCGTGCCGCCGGTGTTGCTGATCGTTAGATTGTTCGCGCCGATATCCAGCGTGCCTTGGTTGAGCTGGAGAATCTTGATAGTGTTGGAGGCAGCCCCGAGCGTCAATGTGCCCGCCCCGGTTTTGAGCAGCGTGTCGGTGGAGACGAAGGCCGTGGCTCCCGCGTTGAAGTTGTTGGCTGCATTGTTGATATCAAAGCCGACGGTCTTGCTGGCGTTGTAGGTAAGCGTATGCGACCCGAAGCTAGTCATCGATATTCCCGTGACCTGAAGCGTGCCGCCGTTGAAAGTTACGTTGTTATCCGCGCTCGCGCCGCCGAGATTGGCCGTGGCCCCCACGCTCAATACGCCGCTGGTCAATGTCAGCGCGCCGTTGAAGGTGTTCGTGCCGGAAAGGACCAACGTGCCAGTGCCGGCGACGCCGAAAGTGAGAGCGCCCGTGCCGGTGGAGTTCGTGATGTTGCCCGAAATTTCGGCTGAATCACCACCCGTTCCCGCTGTGACGTTGATGGTGCGGGTGCCGCCATTCAGGTCGATTGCATTCTGAAAAAGCGTCTTGGCGTTGGCGGAGACACTGCCGAACTGAAGCGTGCCGACAAGGTTCGTCCCGACCGTGCTGCCCCAGGTCTGCCCGGCGGTAGCTCCTCCGATGTTCACCGTCAACTGTCCGCCGTTGGCGGAGAAGCCACCACCATTTGCAGTGAATTGGAAATTACCGCCCCCACTAGTGCCGAGGCTCCGGGTGAAGCTCGCAGAACTGTTATTGCTTTGGAGGACGCCGCCATCCAGCGAGAGGAAACTGCCGGTGGGCAAACCAACACCGTCGTTGGCCTGCAGAACGCCACCGGTAATGGTGGTGCTTCCATTGTAATCGTTGGTCGCATTCGAGAGAGTGAGTCTATTGATCGAAATCTTCGTCAATGAACCGGTGCCGGTGACCTTTCCGGTGATCGATATGTTATTTCCGGCGTTCGCCGTGCCGGCATTGCCAATAGAGCTGTTGCCGCTATTCAGCGTCAGAGTTCCCGAGAGAACGGGGGTGAGATTTGCTCCACTCTCCAATGCGAGGGCACCCGTGCCCCCAAACCCCGTGCCGCCATTCAGCGTAATATTGCTTGCCAGCGTGTTGGTTGCGTTGGCAACAAATAATGACGCTCCGCTAGAGACGACAACCGGCGTGCTTTCGTGGCCTGTCGAAGCCAGATCGAGGCCCACCGCGCCCGCGGTGATGTTAATCTGGGTAACGTTGTTAAAGGTGCCATTCAGGTAGACGCGCGTCGCGCCGGAATTGGCATTCAGAACATGGCTGTTGCCGTTGAGTGTGCCGGTCCAGTTGATCGCGCCAGCGCCGATGCTGCTGAAAGTGGAATCGGCAGTGAGATTGATCGTTGAACTATAACCGAAGTTGCTTCCCGCCTGATTGATCTGAAAGGTGCCGCCTCCAAGATTGAAAGTGCCCGTCGCCGCCGCGCTCGTTGTCTGCGTAATTTGCAGAGTACCTGCATTGATCGTCGTGCCGCCGGTGTATGTGTTCACCCCGGAAAGTGTCAGCGTGCCCGCGCCCGTTTTGGTAAGGCCCGTAGCTGTCGTGTTATTTTGAATAATGGAGCCAATGGTCAGGCCATTGCTGGTATTGTTTTGAATTACCACCAAGTCCTTGCCGGCGGCACCTTGCAGCGTGCCGCCGGTAATCGTGGAAAGATTGTTGCCAACCGCGCTGGTCACAAGAATACCACCGGAAGTGATGGTGTTGACGCCTGTGGCGAAGGTGAATGTGTTCGCCGCAGTCGTATTGAATCGCAGGCTGTTGATGGTTACCACGCCAGCCAGGGCACCAGGGCTATTGGTGACATCCACGTCCTTGCCGGTGTAGTTTGCGACCGTCGTGCCGCCGGCCGTGGAGGTCGTGGCAGTGGCCGAGGCATAATTGGTGAGAGCGGTGATGTTTGTCCCATCATTGATCGCCCAATTCGTCCCGCCGACCGTGGCCCAGCCGTTGGCGGTCGTCGCGCTAGTGGCGCCGACCAAGCCCGCACCATTGAAGGTGCCGGCGCTGGAGAAATCAACCGTGGAACCAACATTGCGGGTAATCGTGCCGCTGGCCGCAAGAGTGCCTCCCGCCCCCACAGTCCAGGACTGGCCGCCGACGAGCGACAGGGCATTCCCGATCGTGGTCGTCCCAATGGTCAAGGCGCCGGCGCTGATGCCACCAGAGCCCAGCGTGAGAACGCCCGTGCCGGAAATCGTGTAACCCGTGGTGGTGAACTGCAGGCCGAGGGCGCTCAGGTTGGTATTGAGCGTGACGGTGCCCGCCGTGCCGGAAAAGATTGCCGTGTCCACGCCCGTGGCCGAGTTGTCCGTCCAAACGACATCGGCAGCGCCGTTATCCCAATTCGCCGTGGTATTGAGATCCCACGTACCTGTGCCTCCAAAGGTGCCATTATGCGTCGCATCGCCACCATCCCATGTCAGACTCGCCGCCTGCGAGAACCGCCAGGCGATGAGGACCATGATGCCCGCAAGGAGGATCGAACGGCTACACACGAAGAATATTTTGCGGCTGTTCCTGCAGCAGCCGAACAGGAGGAGGAGGGGACGGTTGGTCAGTTTCATTGAGGTGGACCTGAGTTGGGGGTTAAATCCGCGAATCATTACCGCGAGCCACGGTGGCTCAACGCCCGGCGAGGAGCGCGTGCGCTGCGGTGGAATGGGACAGCGGATTCATTTCTGCCGTTAAAACTGCCCATTCCCCCAAAACCGCAGTAGTCGCATGGACATGTGACAAGTGGCTTCCCCTCGTCCACAAAGTGCGCCGGGCGAGACACTTTACGGGCGCCGTGATACGTGGTGACACGAGCGGTAGAACGGCGGTGCTGGCACGCATGTTTTAAGCGGGCGGATGTCAGCGATAACATTCTCGAAGGGAGGGCGGCCGCCGTTTACCGCGCCTGGCGACTGCCCGCGCTTTGCCTGATCAACCAGCCGAGCAGGGCTTTTTCGAATCCGATGTCCACTCCCGCCTTTTCGCTTTCGATCCACTTGTAGCGAAGGATCTCATCGCGCTGACGGGCAAACGTCCGGTAGAGAAGCGAAGATTCCACAAATTGCAGGTCGTCGTTTTGTTGGAACATAAACATCGTGGGGGGGGTGAATGTTAGTTGACTGCTTGCGAGTCCAACTTCGCACCCGCCAAACGATCGTGGTAGTCGCATGGGTATGCGACAGGGCGACAAGGAGTTGTGCCCAGTTTGTCAGGCCGCCTTCACGTCTTTTTTTCCGGGAAAACGAAGACAGCGGCCGATGGCGCCAACGGGGGGCGAAACCGCTTTCGTTAGTGCCCGAGATACTTCACCACCGCCTCGGTCCGCGAATGCACGTGCAATTTCTCGTAGGTGCGCCGGATGTACGTCCGCACCGTGTCCATGCTCAATTGCAGTTGATCGGCAATCTCCTTGTAGTGCCGTCCCTCGGCGAGGCAGCGCAGAATCTCGCTTTCGCGGGCGGAAAGCTTCTCCACGCCTCCGGCCACCGATGCCGCCGCCGGCTCATGCTGACGGAAGAATTGCACGACCTGCCGGGCAATCTGGGGCGACATCGGGGAGCCTCCGCCCTTGAGTTGATTGAGCGCCTCCAAAAGCGCCGCGGGCGTGGTGCGTTTGAGCAAATAGCCGGTGGCCCCGGCGCGCAACGCGTCGAAGAGGTTGTCGCGGTCGTCGAACATCGTCAGCATCACGATCTCGATCTTCGGCACACGCCGTTTCAATTCACGCGTGCACTCGATGCCCGATTTTCCGGGCAGGTTGATGTCCATGAGCACGAAATCCGGCGGGTTCTTGATCAACCCCACGAGCGCGGCCTCGGCGCTGCCGTAGTCGCTCACGCAGCGGTAGCCGCTCGACCGGTTGATAATCTTTACCCAACCCGCACGGATAACGGGATCATCTTCAACGATGGCAAGGGTGAAGGGCATGAGAGAGACTCATTCAAGGGAGGTGGACGTGACAGCGGGTGAATGCAAGGCGCGAGACGCCCCTACCATCCACCCATCTTTACAATGGTCGAGTCGCATTTCTGGGTGACAAGCCGCCTTTCATTTGGCGGCAAGCGGGACGTGCAATGTGACCGTCGTTCCGGCTCCCGACTGGCTCACCACCTCAGCCGATCCACCGAGCGCACTCAGGCGCTGTCGCAGATTGATGAGTCCATTGGAAAACTCGGTGACGGCTTGCGGGTCGAAACCACAGCCGTCATCAGATATCACGATGGCGAGTGTCTCTACGCCAGCCAGCACGCGTAAGGTGACACCGCGAGCCCGCGCGTACTTCACCGCGTTGTTCAGCGCTTCCTTCGTCGCGAGGAGCACTTCATGGCGGGTTTCCGACGCCACGATCCGTGCGGGCACTTCGGCGGGCAGTTCCAGATGGAGGCTGAGCCCCGTCGGAGCGAGATACTCGGCCGCGAATTCGCCCAGGTAGCCGACCAGCCGTTCCAGCGTGTCGTTGCGCGGGTTCACCGTCCACACGATCTGGTCGAGTGTTCCGGTCACCAGGCGCGCGGCCTGGGCAATCTCACCGAGTTGTTGAGCCGCGGCGCCGTGCATCTCCGGCTCATCGGCGGCGATCTCGCTCATCAGGGCGATGCGGGTCAGACTCGCCCCCAGTTCGTCGTGCATATCCCGGGCTATGCGGGCGCGCTCCTTTTCCAAGACGTGTTCCTGCTCCAGCCGCCAAATTCGCGCGCGAACCCGGCGCAAGACGATCATTCGCACCATGGCCGCCAGGGCGAGCGCACTCAGAAACCCGACAATCCCCTGAAACAGATTCGTTTCCCACCACGCAGCCTGCACCACAAAGGGAAACGTGGCCACCACTGCGTGCTCCGATCCCGGTCCCTCGCTCGCGGCAACCTCAAAGCGATACCTTCCCGGCGGAACCCGCGTGTACGTCGCCATACGATCGTTCTGCCCTGCCGTCCACGCGTCCTCCAGCCCGGCGAGCCGGTAGCGAAACCGCAGCCTTTCCGGCGCACTCAATTGCGGCGCGGTATAGCGAATTTCGATTGGACCTGGCTTGGGCGGCAGGGTGATCGAGCTCCCAGATGCGAGCGCTATGAGCTCACCACCGACTCGCATCTCCTCCACCACCACGGAAGACATCGGAGGACTGTCCGCCGCGGGCGACGGCTTCACTTCCAATGGACCGCGATCGGTGGCAAACCAGAGGTTTCCGTCACGTGTGCGAATCGCGGCATTGCTCCGGCCAAAGGCGAATCTCAGCTTTGCCAAACCATCATCGCGCCCATAGGCGGCTCCCCTGAGCAGACGCCGCGTGCCGGCAAGGACCTCCTCCAGATCTTTGCGGGACGTACGAAAGAGACCGCGCCCCATGGCCAGCCAGAAACCTCCATCGGGTTCAATGACCAGCGCGCGAAGATCCTGCATGCTGGGTCCAGCATCGATCGGCAGGTGGTCGACGCGGCCCGAGCGCCAGCGAATCAACCCCCCTTCCCGGGCGCCGATCCAGACAGTGTCGGCCCCATCCGGCACCAAAAAACGAATCGATTCACCACTCTTGGCGCCAGGAATCGGAACAGGCTCAAACTGTCCGTTTTCCTGGCGAAAGACACGACCATCGTCCGTGCCCGCCCAGATGTGTCCGGTGCCGTCTTCGGCCAATGCGCGAAAGAGGACACGGCCGTCGCCCGTCGGCATCCGCTCAACGACGCCATCGTGGTAGCGAAGGAGGCCGGCAAGGATCGTCGCAATCCAGAGATTGCCTTTGTGGTCGCACAACAAAGTCGCTACGGGATAGCCCGTATTGGCCATGCTGTAAGCGCCGTCGCGCCAGCGCATCAATTTTCCGCCATCGCGACCGACCCAGACGCCTCCTTGGGGATCCGCGCAAATACACATCGTGACGGAATTTACCCAGCCCTCGGGAGCCGCAAAAAATTGATTCCTGGTATCGATCGCCCGAACGGGCGCCGAATCGCGGACGGCGAGCCACAATTTACCTTCGGTATCCTCACAAAGCGAAAGTACCCCCTCTTTTTCGAGACCATGGCGTGAGTCGAGTAAAAAGAAGCGCCGCGGTTGCAGCCGATTCAGCCCACTCAGCGTCCCTACCCACAGGTTTTTGTCTCGATCCTCAAATATGGCCTGGACCCCTTGGTGAGAAGTCGGCACACGCACAAACTTCCCTGCACGAAATCGCAGCAACCCCGCACCGCGCGTCCCCAACCACAAGTCTCCCGCATAGTCCTCATAGACCACGGTCACCTCCACCGCCCCCCCCAGCCACTCGATGTCGGCGATCTCTTCGCGCCTGCCATCAGCCCAGTAGTGCAGCAGCTTGTTGCCCCGCGTCGCCCACATCCCGCCCTTGCGCGCTGTCGCGAGATGCACGCGAGGCCCACCTTCCGGATCGAACGGTTGGAATCGCGTGCCGTCGAAAATACCGCACATCGCTTTGGTCGCATACCAGATCCGCCCGTCCGCGTCCGCGTGCACGAATGTATCCTTCCCCGCACCCACCCCATCATCCGCCGTCAACTTCGTCAACTGCCCGTCGCGCCACCGATACACCGCCTGGTCCGGCGCCAGTCCGATCCACATCGCTCCCGCGGCATCCACTGCAAAGGAACCCACCCAGCTCGTCTGCCCCCGCGGAGGCGCCACGGGCACGATCGTTTCAAAACGCCCATCGCGCAGGCGGGCGACCCCGCCACGTTCTTGCCCGATCCACAAAGCGCCCTGCGGGTCTACCGCTAGGGAGCGCGCATAACTCGATTCCAAACCCGGCGTCGTACCTTTTTGAAATGACGTGAAGCGGACACCGTCAAAGCGCGCCAGTCCACCCTCTGTTGCCAGCCAGAGGTAGCCGTCGGTCGTCTGCGCGATGCCCGTTACGGTATTTTCAGGCAATCCGTTATCCGTATCCCAAGTCCGCAAATCGTAGTCCTCGGAAACCGGCACGGCCTCCGGCCCCGCCCGAGCGACAATTGCGGCGCCCAATGCGTAAAGGAAGCAGCAGGCAAAAATGAGTGGGCGCATCGGGGGGAACGACATCGCTATCTCCTACCTTCCCTAACCCAAATCGACCACCCTTTCAATGCGCTCCCTTCACCGGGGCGAACGACGTCCAGGGGCGAATGCGGCGATCTTCTGAATGGCAGCACACCGCAATGGAACGGCGCTCCCATTTTCGGCTCGTGCCCGTGACCACGACACAACTCGTCAGATAAACTCATTGATGATTTTCGAGAAACTCCTGGCGTCCGCTGGAATTCGGCGCCGCTTCTCTGTGAGGTGGTGAGAAGGTCAGCTGAAGGTCTCCTCGGGAAGGCGTTTGATCGCGCCGCCCGCCAGGGCGCTCTCGTGAGCCAGAATGCCGGTGCAGGTCCAGTTGGCAGCTTGCCTGGCATTGGGAAACGGCGATCGCTTCTCCACGAGCGCCATCGCGAATTCGTTCGCGAGATGAGGATGGCTGCCGCCATGGCCGGCACCTTGAGTGAAGCTGAGGTGCGTCGCCTCCTCGGCGTCATATACTCCCTTGGTCGTGTAACGCTGGATGCTCTCGGGCAGCCTTTCCGCAAAGTCGGGACTCTTCACTTTTTCGGGAATTTCAGGCTCCGGCTTCTTCGCGGTGTGGACGACCAGCGGCTCGTGCTCGATCAGCGGCCATTCGACGGACTTTTTCGAGCCGTAGATATCGATGCTCTCGCGATATTGCCGCGCGGTGTCGAAGAGGCTGCGAATGACCCGTGCGCTCAGGTCGGAGTTCCGCACTTTGATATGTGCCGTCTCGACGGCGAAAGGGGAGCCATAGTTCTGGATGAGTTCCCCGCGGATCGTGCCGGAGCCGAAACAGCTCACGTATTCCGCGTCGCCTTCCGCGAGCCCGAGAACCGGACCGACGCAATGCGTGGCGTAGTGCATCGGTGGCAGGCCGGGCCAGTAGTTCGGCCAGCCATCCATGTCTTGCTGATGGCTGCCCTGGACGTACTGGATTTTACCCAGCTCCCCCGAGTCGCGCAGTTGCTTCATGAAAAGGTATTCGCGCGCATAAACAACCGTTTCCATCATCATGTAAGTGAGCCCGGTCTGTTCGGTCAGCCGGATGATCTCGAGGCATTCTTCGACGGTCGTCGCCATCGGCACCGTGCAGGCGACGTGCTTGCCAGCTTTGAGCGCCGCAATGGATTGCTGACCATGATTCGGGATCGGAGAGTTGATGTGGACCGCATCGACGTTTGGGTCCCTGAGCAGTTCCTCGTAACTGGTGTAGCGCTTCTCCACACCCCAGTGGTCGCCGCATTCTCTGAGTTTATCCGGGTTGCGCTGGCAGATGGCATAGCAATCGGTATGGGGATGCTTTTGCCAGAGCGGGATAAACTCTGCGCCGAAGCCAAGGCCGACGACTGCGATGTTGAATTTGCGTGTGCTCATAGGTAAGAGGGGTTGCTTTGGTGGGTGGGAGGCCGAATCGGATTACTTCAGTGTTTGGAGGAAGGCCTGAATGTCTTCGAGTTCCTGCGGCTTCAGGATCAGGCCCATTGGCGGCATGGGCGAAGTGCCAAGGGATTCGTAGCCTTTCGCCAGTACTTTGTTCGGTTCGAGCAGCGACTCCTTGATGTAAGCCGGAGTCGCGCGCGTGGCGATGCCATCCAGCGGCGGGCCGACGGTGCTGCCCTGGCCGTGAAGCGAATGGCACAGCACGCAGGCCACCTGATGCTTGAAGAAGATCTGTTCGCCGCGCTTCGGGTCGCCGGCGAGAACCTTCTCCTCGCCCGTGTCGCCGGTAACTTCGCAGAGTTTCACGTCGTCAAAGTGACTGTCGCCCTTCCCCACGTGCAGGATGTTGATGCTGGCGGTCGCGCGGTTGCCGCTGTCGAAGAAAGTCTCGACTTCCGACCAATCGCTTTCCTTGTCGGTGACGCGCTCGGTCTCGGCCCGCCCGATGTGATCATTCAGGCTCGCCTTGCCCTTGAAGGCGTGGACTTTCACCCAGCCGGAAAGGCGATAGCGCGTATTCGGCTTGAGCGGCACGTCGGCGTAAAGACTGGTATCTGCACCGTCGCCGCGCGTGACGCAGCTCACGGAACTGCTGCCGCCATGTGCCTGGTCCTTCAACACCTTCCACTCGGCTTTCGCGGTGTCCGCGGACTTCTTATAGTCGCGACGTTTCCAGCCCTCGGGCAATCCGTCCGCACCGACGATTTCGAAGCCGGGATTCGGCAGGAGGTTCGGGCCTTCCTGGTAAGTAATCGCCTTGTGTTTCCGCACGAGCACGCGCGCGGCTTCTTTCAGCCATTCATCGGCCTGGACGGTGGGTTCCGGCGCTAGCTTGGCCACGAGGCTTTTGATTTCGGGCGTGGTTGGAAACTCGGCCAGTTTCACCATCGCCGCCAGCCGGGTAATCGGATCGGGATCGGAAATGACGCCGGTGCCAATGAGCGAATTGTAGCCTTTCTGGTCGGCACTGAGCGCGCGGATAGCGTTGCGCCGCAAGGCTGAATCCCTGGCGGAGAGCGCCGCCTTCGCCGTGGCGTCGTCGAGTTGGCCGAGACCTTGCAGCGTCCAGAGGGCGTGGATCGCAGCGCTGCCGCTGTCATTCGCGGCGACAATCCTTTTCAGTGCCTCGGTGGCCTCGGTCTTCTTTCCTTCCACCAGCAAACGTTGCGCGGTCAGCCTCCAGTACTGCGTATCGCTGCCGAGCGCATGCACGAGTTCCGCCGTCGTCGCGCCTTTGAGCGACGTGATTTTCGCCGGCTGCTGCGCCTGGTTCCATACGACCCGATAGATGCGGCCGCGGGAATGATCGCGCAGCGGATTCTCGTGCGCACCGCCAGCGCCCGTTTTCGCCACGTAGCCACCGCGCTCGATGCTGGGCGTCGGGTTGTGCTGGACAATGAAATTCTCCCAATCCGCAAACCACACCGCGCCGTCCGGCCCAACCTCCGAAAAGACGGGCGACATCCACTCGTCGGTGCTCGCCACCAGATTGAAGGCGTCCTTCGCAACGTAGCCGGCGCCGTTCGGCTTCACATCCATGAGCGAGATTACCTTCATCGTCGGCTCACAGACCATCGCCTTGCCTTGCAGGCGCGCGGGTAGCTTCGACGACTCGATGAACGCGCTCCCCGCCGCCGCCGTGTATCCTCCGAAGACATCGACCTGCCGGTAATTCGGGGTGATCGGATGCACCTTGTCCTCGACGTTGATCATTTTTGCCGTCATCGCCCTCATCCCGGCCGGGACAATATTCTGCGGGATCCCGCCGTAGAAGAGCGGCGCATTGTTCGCCGTGCCGCCGAAGTCGTCCCCCGCCGCGTTGAAACTCTGCGCCCACGCGTTGTTCGTGAACTGGTGCAGAAATTCGAGCGACTTTCCGTCGGACTTGAAACGATACGTGCCCATCCCGAATTCGAGCATTTTTCCGCCAACCATGCCCTTGAAGCCGGAGTATCCCACGCAGCCGTAGAGCCAATTGTTGTATCCGTAGTGCAGGTTGTTCGTCTGGGCATGCGTATCCTTGACGCCCCACGCATCGATGAGGATCTCACGGATGTCCGCGTGGTCGTCGCCCTTGCTCGATTTCAAAAAAAGGAAACGCGGGGCCTGCGCCACGATCACGCCGCCGTTGGCGAAGACGAGACTTGTCGGAAGATTCAAATGATCCGCGAAGACCGTAAACTTATCGGCTTTGCCGGTGCCTCTGGTGTCCTCGCAGATTTTGATGTCGTCGTTGCCTTCGCCGCTTGGCGTGACGCCGTGCGGATAGTCGCGGGTCTCGGCCACCCAGAGTCGGCCGCGTTCGTCCCAAGCGAAAGCGATCGGCTTCGCGATGTCCGGCTCGGCGGCAAAGAGCTCCAGGTGCATATCGGCGGGAACCTGCGTGCGCTCCATGGAACCCCTTACACTGAAGGGATGCTGAAACGTAATCGGTTGCGGCCGCTTCTCGTAGTTGGCCACGTTCACGTTCGGCTCGCGCTTTTCCGGCTCACGCTGCCGCAGGAATGTCTCCCATTGGGCGCGACGCGAGTCCCCAACCGTCCAGATAATCGCGTTTCGCATCATTTTCTGGAAATCGGCGTTTTCCCACGTGCGCTGGTCGTGTCCGCTGGCCGTATAAAAAACCCGCCCCTTGCCTTCTTCCCGCACCCAAGTCCACGGCTCGTGATGCTCCCCCTCGACTCGCTCGGCCAAAAGGGTGCGTCCGTTCTCATTGAGCTGATCGTGCACGTAGGTTTCGTCCCACGTTTCATATTCATTTACCCCGGCGAGAACTGGGTGCTCCGGATGGAGGAAGTGCGGCTTGAATACCGCTGTCTGGTGCGACTTGAAACGGCCGCCAACGAGCGCGATGAATCGCGGCTCATTGCCAAAACAGGCGCTGGCACAGTGGATCGGAAGGAAACCGTGGCCGCTTTGGACAAAATCGTGGAGCGCTTCAAACTCGGCCGGTGTTATTTTACCGTGGTTGGCATAAAGCATCACAGCGTCGTAGTGCCCCAGCGTCTCCTTGTTTAGGCAGTCGGGCTTTGTGAAATAATCGAAGTAGATGGCGTCTCGGCCGAACTCCCGCATCAGAATCGGGAGGTACGCGGCGCTGTTGTGATGTTCGCTCTCGTGTCCGAGAAAGAGAACACGAATGGGACCTTCCGCCGCCGGGCAGAGCGTAGAGGCGGCGAGCGCGAGAAATAGGAGGAACAGTCTCTTCATAAATATTGATCGGGGTTGTGGTGGTAAATGACCCACGAACAACGAGATTCACGAGTGCGCCGTTCGGACATATTTTGTCGGCAATCGGCCATTGCTTTCATCGAACCCCCTCGATTAACACTCACCGCGATTATGTCCTTCCCAAGCATACAGGACCGAAGAGGACGTGAGCGCTTCCTTCAGCAGATCAGCCACGAAACTCCGTTTTATCACCTGTTCGACTGCCTTCCGGAGGTCGCTTTCTTCGCGAAGAGCCGCGACTTCCGGTTGATGTGTGCCAGCCGACGCTTCCTCGAACGATTCGGCTTTCGCGAAGAAGCGGAGGTGATCGGGAAAGACGACTTCGAGCTTTTTCCACCTCGCCTCGCAGAAAGCTTCCGTCGGGACGACGAGGAAGTGTTTCGCACCGGCGAGGCGAAGCGAAACATCGTCGAACTTTTCTTCAACGAGCAGGGAGTGCCCGACTGGTTCATTACGAACAAACTGCCGCTCCGCGATCGACACGGCGATGTCATCGGCCTGATGGGGATTTCACACACCTATGAGGGGCGGCGCGAGGTGCTGCATCGCGACCTGCAGCTTGATCGTGCCATTGCTTACATTCGTGAGCACTTTCGTTCCGGGGTTTCAGTCAAGGAACTCACGCACGCGGTGCACCTCTCCGCGCGCCAGCTTCACCGGAAGTTCGTGGAAGCTTTCGGTATGAGTCCGCAGACCTTTATCATTAAGCTACGTATCCAGGCGGCTTGCGAAACGCTCCAGCGGGAAGACTCGCAAATCGGCGCAGTCGCACAAGCGTTCGGCTTTTGCAGCCAAAGCGCATTCACCGAGCTATTCCAGAAATACGTCGGAATCACGCCCTTGAAATTTCAAAGAAGCCATCGCCTTCGGCGCGGGTGATCCGGGGAAGTTTTCCGCGAGGAGCTAAGGCCGCCGCTACTCAGCAGACAGCGCAGGTCAAAGTTGATCGCGCCCGGCAAATATGCGACTTGAACACGCAAGTGCCTGGAAACAAGGGTTCGATTCCCTTCTCCCGCTCCAGCCCTCTCGATCATTCTTTCGGTTGTCTTTGGACGACCATGCGGTAGTCTGTGCGCGGAGGTTTCCCCCTATGAACACCCTGCCTTTGCGCCGCCCGGCCCACGCCGCTTTCACGCTCATCGAGCTGCTCACGGTCATCACCATCATCGCCATCCTCGTCGGGCTGCTGCTCGTCGCCATCCCGGTCGCGAAAAACATGGTGTATAAAGCGCAGGCGAAAGATGCAGCCGGTGGGATCATTACGGCGGTCACCGCATATTACGCGGACTACGGCAAATATCCGCTCGGCGAAAAGGCGCCCGACCCGGGTTCCCCCGCGGATGTCCTCTTCGGCGATGCCACCATCAGCAACCAGGTCCTTTTCGACATCCTGCGCAATGTGGGGCCCGATTTCACCACGCCCAACAAATACAATCCCAAGGCAACCGTGTATCTTTCCAGTCGCGTCGTGGCCGATCCCAGCGCCCCGAAGAGTGGCTTTGCGACGCAAGACGCGGGCACCGTGAAGAAGAATGCGTTTGTCGACCCGTGGGGCAACGAATACCGCATCGCGATTGACGCGGATGCCGACAACCGCATCTCGAATCTGCCCTACACTGACTTTCAAGGAAACGATGCCCCGCGAGTGACGGTAGGCGTTTTTTCGATTGGCAAAGACGGCCTGCTCGGCAACAAAGGAGACAACATCTACCGGAAGAACGGCACCGCTTCCGACGATGTCATCTCCTGGCAGTGAGCAACTACTGCCCGGCTCCGCGGGTGTAGTTCAATGGTAGAACGGCAGCTTCCCAAGCTGCATACGAGGGTTCGATTCCCTTCACCCGCTCTCCTCGACTATTTCGCTGTCACTTGAGCTCTCTTCTCGCTATTCTTGAGGCAGCCTAAAAATAGCGGAGGCGGCTTTTCTCAGAGCCCGGTCTTCTTCCGCTCATGCGATGAACTCTGAAATCCCGACCTATGCCTAACATCCTTCGCTTCGCCAGTATCGCGGTCGCCCTGTTCACGTTTTCCGCAACCGGATTCGCCCAGGACTACGCACCGCGAGGTGCGCAGTATAATTCCCAAGGCTCGCCACAGGGAATTCCGGCGACCGGCGCCGGACAACCCGGAGGAGCCCTCCGCTCGGACCGCATGGCGATGGTCGACCCGGACAAGAAGCTCTCCGCGGGCGATCAGGTGACGGTGGAGATCGTGGAGGATCAGGACGGCGGCCTCCAGCGCATGGTCACCGCCACCGGGGAGCTGGACGTGCCACCGCTCGGACGCGTGCATGTTTCCGGAAAGTCGGCGACCGAGGCGGCCGGCCAAATCAAGCAATTGCTGGAGCGCGACTATTATTACCATTCCACGGTGCGGGTGGCCATCGATCGGGTGAGCCCCGTGGCCGTGCGCGCGGGAGTCGTTTTTCTCTCCGGTGAGATCCAACAGGGAGGCACCCAGGAAATCATCTCCGGCGAGGAACTGACCCTCACCAATGCCATCTTGAAAGCCGGCGGCCCCACGTCATGGGCCAGACGCAGTAAAGTTCAACTGACTCGCCAAAAGAAGAATGGCGGCATGGAGACGATCATCTCGGATTACGACAAGATCCTCAAGACGGGCGACGTGAAGCTCGACCCGGTCCTTCAGGATGGGGATCGCATATATATCCCGCGGGCGGGGATCCGTTGGTGATCGCGAAGCGTCACCTGCCCAAGCCCCGGTCGTGAGCCGCGCTCCGCGCTGCGCTCACGAAGGTCATGTCTGTGTATTAGACGTCACACCAGGCTGCCGACGCGGAGGAGCTTGAGCACGGGCTCACCGGCCGTGCGCGACGCGGACAGATCGACATCGAATTCCGCCACCCAGTCATTCGCCTCTGCCGGGTCGACGAGCATTTGCTGCACGCGCCAGTGGCGGCGATCCTCGGAGACGGTGACGTAGGTGTGCCGCACGTTGCGCGCTTCGGGATCGAGGCGGAGGTACTCGTGCTCGACGTGGTATGCCTCCAGCGCCTGGCGAAGGCGTTCGGTCGTCCACGCCTCGTCCTTAGGAGAAGGCAGCGCGTGAACGACGGCCAGGGCCGTTTCAAAATCGCCGCTGATCAGCGCCCGCAGGAAGGTAAAGATGCAATTGCGAATCGCGGCGGTGAAGGCTTTCGCGTCTCGGGTGATGTCCGCCGCGGCTTCCTCCGCGCCGGGTGGACGCACTTCGGCCTGCTCGCCGCGCGGGCGGTAATTTGGGTCGCGCATCTTTTCCCATTCCTCCAGCAGGCTGGAATCGATCTGCCGCAAGAGCGTGGCCAGGTAGAGTTCCATCTCGCGCACCGCCTCGTTCTTCGCCGCATCGGGAACGGTCTGCGCGAGCGCCTTATACACGCTGGAGAGATGCCGCAGCAGCAGCCCTTCCGCTCGCTGCAGTTCGTAAAGCTTGATGTAATCGGAAAACGAGCGGAACTCCTCGAACATCTCGCGCGCGATGGATTTCGGGCGGATGTTCTCCTGCCCGACCCACGGATGCTTCGCGGCGAAGGCATTGAACGTGGAGTAGATGAAATCGCGGTTCGGCTTCGGGTACTCGAGCTTCTCGAGTTCCTCCATGCGCTGGTTGTACTCCACGCCCTGCATCTTCATCTCGGCGACGGCCCGGTCTTTCACCTTGTCGAGCTGCCGGCGCAGGATGAGGTCTGGATCCTCGAGGATCGACTCCACGAGCGTGAGCAACACCAGCGCATAGTCCGGCGCTTCCGGGTCCATCAGCGGAAGCGTGTCGTGCACATACAGCGACAACGTCTGGTTCATCGAGAAATCCTCCTGCAACGCCACGTTCACGCGCACCTTGGCGCCCTCGATCGTCTGGGGAATGAACTCGATGATTCCGCGCTCGACCAGCGCGCGGAAGAGCTGCCATGCGCGCCGCGTCAGCGCCTTCTTCGCCTTCGCCGGCTCATGGCAGCGGTCGATCAGCTCCCGCATCGCGCGGCACCCGTCGGTCGGCCGGCTGAGCACATTGAGCAGCATGCCATGCGTCACTTGAAACTGGCTGGTCAGCCTCTCCGGCGGCGCGGTCATCAGGCGCGTGAAAGTCTGCTTGTCCCAGTTCACGAAGTTCCGCTCCGGCGGCTTGCGCTTGACGAATTTCTTCCCGCCCGCCGCCTGCTTCTGCTCGAGCTGCAGATTCTCGATGACGTGCGCCGGTGCCTGCGCCACCACCCAGCCCACGTCGTCGAAACCTTTGCGCCCCGCGCGTCCGCTGATCTGGTGAAAATCGCGCGCGCTCAGGATCCCCGTCTTTTGCCCGCTGAATTTGCAGAGCTGCGTAAAGAGCACGGTGCGAATCGGCACGTTGATCCCCACGCCCAGCGTGTCCGTGCCGCAGATCACTTTCAGCAAGCCGCGCTGCGCGAGTTGCTCCACCAGCACCCGATACTTCGGCAGCAGTCCCGCGTGATGCAGCCCGATCCCGTGCCGCAACCACTTGCGGATCTCCGGTCCATACGGACTGCTAAACTTGAACCCCTCCAGCGCCTGCGCGATTGCCGCCTTTTCCTCGCGCGTGCAGACGTTCGTGCTCATGAAATCCTGCGCGCTCTCCGCCGCGTCCGCTTGCGTAAAGTGCACGACAAAGACCGGTCCCCTGCCCCCGCTGACCAGCGCCTCCAGCGTCTGCGCCAGTGGTGTCTCCGCATAGGAAAACTCCAGCGGCACCGGCCGATCCTTCGACGCCACGGTCACTGTCTCGCGCCCATTCAATCGCGTCAGTTCCTCCTCGAAAAACGCCGTCTCCCCGAGCGTCGCCGACATCAGCAAAAACCGCGTCTGCGGCAGGGTCAGCAACGGCACCTGCCACGCCACCCCACGCTCGCGATCGGCGTAATAATGAAACTCGTCCATCACCACGTCGTGCACCGCCGCGTTCGCGCCCTCGCGCAAGGCGATATTGGCCAGGATCTCCGCCGTGCAGCAGAGAATCGGCGCGTCGCGGTTCACCGACGCATCGCCCGTGCTCAGTCCCACATTCTCCGGCCCGAATTCGCGACACAGCGCCAGCCACTTTTCATTCACCAGCGCCTTGATCGGGCAGGTATAAACCGAGCGCCGCCCGAGCGCCAGGCTGTGGAGATGCAACGCCGTCGCCACCAGCGATTTGCCGGATCCCGTCGGCGTATTCAGGATCACATTCTTGTCGTCGAACAGCTCCAGGATCGCCGTCTCCTGTGCCGGGTAGAGCTGCAATTTCCGCCCTTCCACCACTTCGAGAAACCGTCCGAGCAAAGCTCCGCTATCGAGCGTCCGGTCGGCGGCAATCAATTGAAGAGGTGCGGTCACGATGCGTGACCTTATCACGGTTCCGCCCAAGGAAGAGCGAGCCGGGATTTCGAAATCGATTGGCGCGCGCTCCGCTTCGATCGTCCGGCACAATCCGATACCCGCAATCGACCACTGGCGTGCGACTAGAAGTCTACCATGCTCCTCGACGCGACCTGCCACATCTCCTACCACACGAACGCCCCGATCCCCGCGATCATGATGCTGCGCCCCCGCAGCGGCTACGCCCAGTGGATCACCCGCGAAGAGTACGTCTTCGAGCCGCACGTGCCCGTGACCGAATACACCGACGATTTCGGCAATCTCTGCCAGCGCGTCCTCATCCCCACCGGACAGTTCGAAGTCCGCTGCAGTTGCCGCGCCCACACTTCCGACACGATCGACGTGCAGCCCGACGCCCCCTTCGTCCCCGTGAACTTGCTCCCGGAAAACGCCCTGCAATTCCTGCTCCCCAGCCGCTATTGCCAGGCCGATCTCCTCAACGACCTCGCCGCTTCCATCGTTGCCGGCAAACCCGCCGGCTACCCACAAGTCGCCGCCATCGAGCAATGGCTGCGCGACGAAATGCAATACGTCCGCGGCTCCAGCAACGCCAGCACCTCCGCCGTCGACACCGCCCAGTTGAAAAAAGGCGTCTGCCGCGATTACGCCCACCTCGGCATCGCCCTCACCCGCAGCCTCAACATCCCCGCGCGCATGGTCGTCGGCTACCTCTACCAGCTCGACCCGATGGACCTGCACGCCTGGTTCGAAGCCTACGTCGGCGGCCAATGGTACACCTTCGACGGCACCCAACCCTCCACGCGCGGCAACCGCATCACCATCGGCTACGGCCGCGACGCTGCCGACGTCGCCCTCACGTCCAACTATGGCGCGCTGGATTTGCAGTCCATGAAAGTGACGGTGGAGAAGGTATAGCGCGCTCTACCACTTTACGTAACGGCGGTCGCAGGCTCGGCAGGATACAAGGTGACGCGCAATGAAATGCCCAGGGTAGCCATACGCCCCAGCGTGGCCACCGTCAGTTCATGGTTGAACCCACGAGGCTCATCGCCGCACTCGTAACCGATGTTCAATTCGCGGGATAGGCAGGCAGACCAAAGTTCGCGAGAGCGAGAATCCAGTGCCTCGATAACGGCCAGGAACGCCGCAATGTTGGGCTCGGGCTCGGTAAACTGCTCATACGTCTCCAGCGTCGAATACCATTTACCGTCTTCGCGCTGATCGACGTGCAGTGGAAAAACTCCCCTCGCCTCGAACACCGCCGCCAGCGCTTCGAGGCTTTGCCCGGCCACCAGATCCAGATCGGTGTTGAGATATTGAGTCTTTCGTTTCATGAGACACCCGGAATCGCTTGATCCGAAGCAGTAGAATAACGCCGCGGCTCGGATCTATGCCCTCGAGTTTGGTCTACCAAAGCGCATCGGCCAACCCAAATTGCCTCGGTGCGCTTTAGTGGTGCTCTTTGCATTGACCGCCCTCCTCGCGTGTCATTCTGAGCGGAGTGTAACGCAGTCGAAGAATCCCGTCGCTCAACTAGCGACGTCGACGATAGAGCGACGGGGTCCTTCGACTTCGCTCAGGATGACCGCGAGGATGGCGGCAAAGGAGCTCGAGGCTCCAATTTCGATTCTGCAATTCTTCGGCCACCCAATCACGCTGCCGCGGAAATTTCATTTGACGGTCATATATTGAGCGTTCATATATTCAGAATATGAAACGAATAACGCTCACATTTATATTAAATGAGCAGCGCCTGACGGTCGCAGCCAACGCCACCACCCGTCTCCTGCTCTCCAGTTCCCGGTTCTCCTCCACAGAGGCAATCACACCCAATCATACCCAATCGCATCCATGAGCAATTCCACTCGCAACGGTAAAATCGCCCGGCTGCCCAAGCCCATCCGCGAAGAAATCAATCAGCGCCTGGATCACGGCGCCATCGCCAAATCCCTCGTCGACTGGCTCAACGACCTCCCCGAGGTTCAGGCTCTCGTCCAGACTCAGTTCGACGGCCACCCCCATCAGCGAACAAAACCTCTCCCAGTGGAAGCAGGGCGGTTATCAGGACTGGCTACGGCATCAGGAGGCGCTGGAAGTGGTCAAATTCCTTTACGAGCAGGGCGAGGAACTGAAGGCCCAAGGCAAGGAGCGCATGCCGGTCAACGAGGTTCTCTCCCTCTGGCTGAGCTCCCGTTTCGTCGCCACCACCCGGGAAATCGCCACCCTCGACGGCGAAGCCGCGTGGAAGAAGCAGCGCCAGATGTGCGACGACCTCATGAAAATGCGCCGCGCCGAGCATCGGGCAGAGCATTTGGAACTGCAGCGCCGGGAAGTCCAGATCGAGGAGGAGCGGCTGGAAATGGAACGCACCGAGAAGAAGCGCCGCGACCGCCAAGCCGCGAGCCTGGGGTCCATTGGTGACGTTCCCGAACCCGAGCCAGACCAACGCTGGGAGGACATCCCCGACGAAACAAAAATCGCCTGGGCGCGCAAACCCGAGAATATAGATCGCATCAAGCCACCGATGACCGAGGAGGAACACCTTGCGTACATGAGAGAGTATCTCCGCGCTCATTGACCTCGAGGAGCTTGGGCACGAGCGCGTATACCGCGTACCCTGCGCTACTTTTCTTACCAAGAACCGGTTGCTTTCCGCGATAGTCCAGCGACAGAAACCACTCGCTCCGTACGATCCCGCCGCATCATGTCCACCCACATCGCCCAACCGATCCTCTCCCGGCGTGCCTTTCTGCGCGGGGCGGGCATCACGCTCGCCCTGCCCTTCCTAGAGGCGATGCAGCCCGTCTTCGGCGCCGCGGCCAAGGCGGCGGTCGCCCCATCCGCCACACCGCGCCGGATGCTGGCCATCGAGACCAACATGGGGCTGATCGCGGCCAACTTTTTCCCGAAGGAGAACGGGCACGACTGGACACCGTCGCCTTATCTGGAATTGATCCAGCAGCACCGGCGGGACTTTACCGTCTTCTCCGGCACCTCGCATCCGGCGGTGGATGGCGGGCACGCGGCGGAGCTCGCCTTCCTCACGGCGGCGGCGCACCCCGGCGCGGGCGGCTTCAAGAATTCCATTTCGCTCGATCAATACGCCGCGGAGCAGATCGGCACGCGCACCCGCATCCAGTCGCTCACCATCCTCGTCGGCAGCGAGAACCGGCACAGCCTTTCCTTCACCCGCAGCGGGGTGATGATTCCCGGCGAAAAGAGCGCGGCGGCCATTTACCGGCGCATGTTCGTGCAAGGCACGCCGGCGGAAGTCACGGCGCGCGTGAATGACCTGCGCGTGGGCCGCAGCGTGCTCGATTTCGTCAACGACAGCGCGAAGCGCATGCAGGGCGGCCTCGGCCCGCGCGATCGCGAACGGCTCGACCAGTACTTTACCTCCGTGCGCGATCTCGAGGGGCAGCTCGTGGAATCCGAGGCATGGGAGCAGCGGCCCAAGCCGAAGGTCGCGGTGCCGGAGCCGAAGGACATCACGGACAACAACCTGCTCGTGCAGCGCATGCAGCAAATGTTCGGCGTGGTGCGGCTGGCGCTGGAGACGGACAGCACGCGGCTCATCACCGTGTTCATCAATCCTTTCAGCATGGTGCCGGTGATCGAAGGCGTGACCCACGAGACGCACAGCATCACCCACCACGGCAATCGGCCCGAGACCTTGCAGGAGCTGGCGCTCATCGAGGCCGCGCACTTCCGCATGCTCGATGAATTGCTCACCGGCCTGAAGGGCGCGAAGGAAGAAAGCGAAACGCTGCTCGATCGCACCCAAGTCCTCTTCGGCTCCTGCATGGGCAACGCCAACGCCCACGACAATCACAACCTGCCCATGCTCCTCGCCGGCGGCGGATACCGGCACGGCCAGCACCTGGCCTTCGACCAAAAGCAGAACTATCCCCTGCCCAATCTCTACGTCTCGATGCTCCAGCGCATGGGCCTGGAGGCGGACAAATTTGCCAGCAGCACCGGGACGATGCGCGGCCTGGAAGTGGCATGAGGCGGCGGATCTCCGGAATATCGGGATGGCTGGCGCTGTGGGCCGGCGCGCTGCTCGCCTCGACCGCCAGCGCCGCCCCCGCCGCGGCGCCCGGGATCACCCGCCAGTTCATCGAAAACCGCTGCGCGGATTGCCACGACGCGGACACGAAGAAAGGCGGGCTCGACCTGGACGCGCTCCTGCAGACCCCGCTGGATGAGAAGACCTTCCCCAAGTGGGTGCGGATGCACGATCTCGTCCGCGACGGGGAGATGCCGCCGAAGAAAAAGCCGCAGCCCACCGAGGCCGAGCGCGCCGCCTTTCTCGCCCAGGTCAATAGCGGGCTGGTCGCCAACGAACTCGCCCGGCGCACCGCGAATGGCCGTTCCACTTTCCGCCGGCTCAATCGCACGGAATACGAGAATACCTTGCGCGATCTCTTCGATCTCCCCGGCCTGCCGGTGCGCGACCTGTTGCCCGAGGATGGCCGCGCCGACGGCTACGACAAAGTGGGCGGCGCGCTCGACCTCTCGCACGTCCAGCTTTCCAAGTATATGGAGGCGGCCGATAAGGCGCTGAATACCGCCATCGCCACGCAGCCGGAACGCCCGCCCCTGTTCAAGGAGCGGCTCTATCCGGGCGATCAATATCAAATCAAGATCGCCATCACCGGCGGCGACGCCGTCTGCCTCAAGGATTTCCAATACGATCCCGCGGTCCTCGCGCAGCCGATCAGCGTGAAACAAACCAAACCGTTGCGCGAATTCGAGCAGGAGAAGCTGTTCCCCTACTATGGCAGTGTCGGCATCTTCCGGCACGACGACGACGCCTTTCACGCCGACTTCGCGCGCTTTGCACCGATCGCAGCGGGCTTCTATCGCGTGCGCCTGTCGCTCTGGAGCTTCCATTGGGAGAAGGGCCAGGTGCAGCCGTCGTCGCGCACCGAGGTGGCGTCGCTCAATGCCGCCGAGCGCGGCGTGCTCGGCTACTTTGACGCGCCGTCACTCCAGCCCACGGAACACGAGACCGTGGTGTGGCTCAATCGCGGGGAGAATCTGGTGCTCAACGCCGCGTCGCTCGTGCCGCGTCGCGTCGGCGAGGAAAAGGGCCGCGCGGCCGAGGCCACCACAGCGGGCATCGCCATCGACTGGCTCGAGGTGGAAGGTTCGCTCATCGACGCGTGGCCGCAGGCGGCGCACCGGCGTTTGTTTGGCGATCTACCGCTCACCCAATTCGACAAGAAGTCCGACCTCCCGCCGCCGCGCCGCATTCCTCAAGGCCAGCGTGTGCCGGCGAACCTGCCGAACTACAAGGTCGACTATCCCAACCAGCCGCTCTGGACCGTCACTTCCTCCGCGCCGGAACAGGATGCGGAAAAGCTGCTGCGCGATTTTCTGCCGCGCGCCTTCCGCCATCCCGTGACGGAGGAAGAAGTGGGCCGCTATGTGGGGCTGGTGCGCACGCGCCTCGCCGCCAAGGTCACCTTCGAGGAAGCGATGCGCACCGCCTACGAAGCCGCGCTCTGTTCGCCGGATTTCCTGTTTCTCCACGAACCTCGCGGCCCGCTCGACGATCACGCGCTCGCCGCGCGCCTCTCCTATTTCCTGTGGAATTCGACGCCCGATGCCGAGCTCACGCGCCTCGCCGATGCGGGTCAGTTGCGCAACGCCGCGACCCTCCGCGCGCAGACGGAGCGCCTGTTGAATGATCCCAAGGCCGCGCGCTTCATCGCGGATTTCACCGATCAATGGCTCGACCTGCGCGACCTCGATCTCACCAGCCCCGACAAGAAACTCTACCCGGAGTTTCACCCCATCCTGCGCGATGCCATGCCCGCCGAAACGCGCGCCTTCTTTCGCGAAATGCTCGTCCACAATCTGCCGGTGCGCAATGTCGTGCGCTCGGATTTTGCCATGCTCAACCAGCGCCTCGCCGATCTCTACGGCATCGAGGGCGTGAGCGGCGGCGCTGTGCGCAAAGTGCCGCTCGCCGATGGCGCGCTGCGCGGCGGCTTGCTCACACAGGCGGCCGTCCTGAAAGTCACGGCCAATGGCACGACCACCTCACCCGTGAAGCGCGGCGCGTGGGTCATGCGCAAGATTCTCGGCCAGCCTCCGCAACCGCCCCCACCCAGCGTCCCCGCCGTGGAGCCCGACATCAGCGGCATCACCACCATCCGCGAGCAGCTCGAAAAGCATCGCTCCGATCCGGCCTGCGCCGGCTGCCACGCGAAGATCGATCCCGCGGGGCTTGCGCTGGAAAGTTATGATGTGATCGGCGGCTGGCGCGATCGCTATCGTTCCGTCCAGAAAGGCGACACACCCGCTGTCCCACCAGGCGCGCGCAATATCAGTTTCAAGCTCGGCCCCGCTGTCGATCCCAGTGGCGCGCTGCCCGACGGGCGCGCCTTCGCCAATATCGATGAACTCGAGCGCCTCCTCCTCGCCAATGAGCGTCAACTCGCGCGTAATCTCACTGGACAGTTCCTCACTTACGCCACCGGCGCCGCGCCCTCCTTTGCCGATCGCGCGGAAGTCGAGCGCATCCTGGATACGACGCAAAAGTCCTCCTACGGCGTCCGCTCCCTCGTGGACGCAGTCATTCAAAGCCCGCTCTTTCTCAATAAATAGAGTTCGGCGCACGCCGTGCGCACATCAAGGAAAACACGACAAACAAGGTACGACACTATTTTGAATAGGCATGAAGGGGCCGCGTCGAAGAGACCATGAAAGCAACTACTCTCGCCCTTGGAATCCTCTCCGCGGTCTTGCTCGTGCCGACCGCTGCCTTCGCTCACGACAAACACAAAGACCGGGACTGCGACCGCCAGGCCCAAATCTATGCCGACCGCCGCGCCAACGGCTACTACGACAACCGCTACTGCCCGCCGTCTCGGTATTCGTATGAAAAATGCCGCCCCGACTATCGCTCCCGCTACTATGTGCCGGACTGCGATCGCCGGGACTATCGTTCCAGTGGTTTCTATATCCAATTTCGCTAAACAACAATTCCCCACGCCGAGGCAGCGAGGCTCACCCGCCTCGCTGCCTTCCCGTTTTAGGATGGCTAGTGTGGAGGTTTTCGGGTCACTAGGTCGCCACATGAAAAGGTTCCCCCTCCTGAACGCTTCGCTCGCCCTGTTGATGACGGCGCTCACTTCGGCCCGAGCGGACAATTACAAGGACGCTGTCCTCCGCGACAAACCCTTCGCTTACTACCGTCTCGGCGAGGCCGACAATACGGCGCCGGTTGCGGATGAAACAGGCAAGAACCCGGGGACTTTCCAAAATAGTCCGACGGCCGGCGAGCCGGGAGCGATCGCCAGCGATTCGGAAAACAAATCCGTGTCTTTCGCCAGGAGCCAGGCTCAATTCATTCAGCTCACCGAATTCGGCAAATTCGGCAGCAGCATGACGCACGGCTTCACCGTCGAGTACTGGTTGAAGGCGGCGAATTTCTCCGACCATCAGACTATTTTCGGCACGGCCAATGGTCCCGGCTTCATCACGGATTTCCTGTCGGACATCGCTTACACCAACCACACGAAACTGCTGCGGATGTATATTCGCGACAATCATGAGGATCGTTACGAGGCGGAATTCTATCCCGGAGGGCGGAATATCAATATCTATGACAGCGCCTGGCATCATATCGTGCAGGTCTACACGCCGAAGACGGGCGGCGCGAATAACAAGGTCCAGTTTTATGTGGATGGCATCCGGCAAACCATCACCCTGGAGCACAAGGGAGCGGCCCGCGGGAATCCGGTGTTTTCCGATTTCAACCGGCCGCTCTCGCTGGGCTCCATGAATTTGCGGGGCACGCAGCAAGACCCCCTCGACGGCAGCCTCGACGAAGTGGCCTTCTACACCAGCGTTCTCTCACCGGAACAGATCATAGCCCACTACCGGGCCTCCGGCGCCGGCGATCACCTGCGAGTGCCGCGCTGAGCCCTTCAATTCCTCGGCGGCGGGAGCCAAAATTCGAGATACCTCGCCATGCATCTTTGGAACGCCGGCGAGTGCTCGTTCACATAGGAGATCGGCCGGTAGAGATTCTGGAGCCATGGGTCGTCCCATTCACGCTCCCGGTCGATCCGATACAAAATGGCGGTCATCGGTCCGGGACTAAGCAGATAGAGCACGACTACACCCACCAAGATACGAACGGCCCGGATAATGATGCGGGATTTGGTCGAACCGCTTTGGTTGGCCGTGTCTTCTGAAATCATCACTTGAAGTATCTCCGATCCTCGACCGGAACAACGCCTAACACGCAAAACACCAATGTCATCCCCAGCATTTGCCAGACACAAACTCCGAGGCGACCCGACGACTTCGTCGGATCACTCTCCATGGTGGGAAGGGCAGCGACTAAGCGACGCTCTTCGCCGACCCGGCTTTTTTCGTCTTGAGCATCGGCGTGATCTTCTCCACCGCGGCTTCGGCGGTGAGGCCGTGCTTTTTGCGGAGGATATCGACCGCGCCGTGCTCGATGAACTGATCGGGCCAGCCGATGCGGGCGACCGGCGTCTTGATGCCGGCATCGCTCAGATGCTCGATGACCGCACAGCCGAAGCCATTGTGCAGGACATGGTCCTCGAAGGTGCAGATGACTTCCGCACTGCGAGCGAAGAACTCCAGCGTGCCAGTGTCGAGAGGCTTGATCCAGCGCGGGTTGATGACCGCGGCGCTGATCCCCTGCGCTTCCAGCAGCGCGGCAGTCTGCTCGGCCATGGCGCACATTTGGCCGAGGCCGAAGAGCGCCACGCGGGCGGGCTGGGTACCGCCATGCTTGATGACTTCCGCCTTGCCGATTTCGAGCAGCTTGGGCTGCGCCTTGGGCACGGCGCCGGTGCCGACACCGCGCGGATAGCGAATGGCAATCGGACCGCCGCTGTGGTGCGCCATCGTCCACAGCATATCGACAAATTCGTCTTCATCCTTCGGCGACATGTGGACAAGGCCGGGCACGCCGCGCAGGTAAGCGATATCGAAGAGGCCGTGGTGGGTAGGGCCGTCGTCGCCGCTCAAGCCCCCGCGGTCCATGCAAAGCGCAACATTGAGATTCTGCAACGCCATGTCGTGGATGATCATGTCGTAGGCCCGCTGCATGAAGGTGGAATAGATGGCGAGGAAGGGCTTGAAGCCCTGCGTCGCGAGCCCGCAGGCGAAGAGCGCCGCGTGTTCCTCGGCGATGCCCACGTCGAAATACTTGTCGGGATGCGCCTTGGCGAAGTGAACGAGACCGGTGCCCGTGGGCATCGCGCCGGTGATGGCGACGATCTTGTTGTTCGTCTCGGCAAACTTCGCCAGCGTCTTGCCGAAGAGCTCGCTGTAGGTCGGCGAACTGGTCGAAGCCGTCTTGCCCGTCTTCGGCTCGAATTTGCCGAGGCCGTGGAATTTATCGGGCTGCTCCAGCGCTGGTGCGTAACCCTTCCCTTTTTGCGTGAGAATGTGCAGCAGCACCGGTTCGTTCTGCGTCTTCAGGAACTCGAAGGTGTTGATCAGCAGTGGAATGTCATGCCCATCGATCGGCCCGTAGTAACGCAGGCCGAGATCCTCGAACATCACACTCGGGGCCAGCAGGTTCTTGACGCCTGCCTCGATCTTGTGGGCGAAATTCTTGGCGAACTTGCCGCCGAGCATTTCCACGAACTGCGCCGCCTTGTCATGCAAGTGGGCGTAGGTCGGGTGGGTGGCGATCTTGTTGAAATAGTGGGCGATGGCGCCGACGTTCTTGGCGATGGACCACTCGTTGTCGTTGAGCACCACGATGAAGCGCTTCGTGCTGTGGGCCACGTTGTTCAGCGCCTCGTAACTCACACCGCAGGTGAAAGCCGCATCGCCCGCCACGCAGACCACGTCTTCATCCGAACCGCGACGGTCGCGCCCCACGGCCATGCCGAGCGCGGCACTCAGTGCGGTTCCAGCGTGACCGGCGCCGTAGCAATCGTGCTCGCTTTCGGTGCGCAGCAAAAAGCCGTTGAGACCCTCATACTGCCGCATCGTCCCGAAGCGCTCGCGGCGGCCGGTGAAGAGCTTGTGCACGTAACCCTGGTGGCTGACATCGAAGACGAACTTATCCTTCGGCGTCTCAAAAACCCGGTGCAGCGCAATCGTCAGCTCGACGACCCCGAGATTCGGCCCCAGGTGACCACCGACCGATGTCGGGTTTTCATCAGAGAGGACGCGAATGAGCTCATCGCGCACTTCCTGCGCGAGCTGTGGGAGGTCACTCTCCGCCAGCGCCTTGATGTCGGCGGGGGAATTGATGGTCGAAAGGATCGGCTTGGTCATGTTCTAAAAAAGGCTGACATCGTCACGCGGCTTGGCCACGGGTTTTTTCTCGGGTTCAAACTCCTCGATCTGCGGCTCGCCCGCCGCATTGCGGGTGATGATCTCGATCCGCTTTTCCACCGCGGTGAGCTTTTGCTCGCAGACTTTGACAAGCGTAACCCCCTCCTCATACCGGGTGAGGAGCTCCTCGAGCGGCAGTTGGTCGGACTCCATCTGCTCGACGATCTGCTCGAGACGCGACATGGCGCTATCGAATGATTCTTCGTTGGATTTGGTGGCGGCGGGCGTCTTGGTGGCCATGCGTGACGGTCACTCTAAACGCCAAATGGCGCTGGGCTCAATCACTCTTCGTTGTTTTCCCAGCGTTTACGGTCGCTGTAGTAGATGCACTCGCCGTCGATGGGCAGCGGGGTATTGGCCTTGAGCGGAAACTCCTTGGTGTTCACGTTGCGCATGATGAAGGGCGCCCACTCCTTGTATTCCCCTTTCATGATATCGGAAATGAAAGGCTGGTTGCCCGTGATGGGGGTGAGATGCAGGCCCACGATGTGCCCCTTGAGCTGGTTGTAGTCGTTAAGATCGAGCCAATCCCGCACCGTCATCGGCAGCCACAGGCTCTTGCGATCGGCATACCAGGCCACGGCCCACGGCATGTCCGAAGTGATGATTTCATCCTCCCGCGTCCACTTGGCCAGGATGGCAATGTAGGGCGGCACGTAGGGTGGCCAGGCCACTGGCGGCGGAGTGGGCGAACCAAAGAGCACCAGGAACTGATTGATAAACGGCAACGCCGACACGATGAACAGCAACCAGATAAATCCGAGACGGAGCAGCCGCACCGTGACATCAAGCCGCGTCCACATCACGAGCACCAAGGCCAGCCCATAGCAGACCATCAGGGGCACAAAGAGAATATGAAGGTCGTTCGCCTTGGTCGCCCCGCTATCCGACATGCCAAATGCCGCCATGCCGAAAACGCCGCACACCCACATCGACAGTACATACCAGCGGAAAACCGATGTCTCCGGACGTTTGAAAAGATGGAGAAGCGCCACGAAAAACACCGGAGCCAGCAGGGACCTGCCCAGAAATTCGAAGATGAAGCTCATCTGGACCAGCACCTGGCCCTGGACTTTGTTGCGAAAGACCGTCGGCGACACTCCGCTCAACGATACCTCCAGCGAACGCATGATCTGCGTCTCCGAGCCGCGAATTTGATACAGGCCCGAATACCAGCCCAAGCCCATCGGATTGCCGCACACCCGTTGATTTCGAATCATCCACGGACCGTAGAAGAGGAGAAAGACACCCACCATGATCGCCGCATCGCGCCCCCGGGGCCGAAAATAAAATACCGAGAAAAAGAGCGCGCCGACAAAGAGCCAGATCGTCAGGGCATGGGCCAGCGCCAGCAGACCGAACAATGCCGCCACCCCGATGAGCCATGGCAGTGGCTTTCCCCCGGCCACTCGCGCCTCGATGGCGCGCACCATCGCGTAAGCGGCGCCACTGAAGAGAAAAAGCATGAGCATTTGCGGCAGGCCCGACATCGCGAAGTCCCAAAATCGCTCGCAAAGGAGCATCAAACCGACGCTGAAAACGGCCAGGCGGTCGTCGAACAATCGCTTGGCCGTGAAATAGTTGACCAGCACCGCGAGGAAGAAAAACAGCGTTTGCGTGAAAGCGATCATCCGGTCGTAGGCGTAGACGATCTGCTTCGTGGTCATCACCTCCTCATACGTGTAACGGTCGAAGTATTCCGCCGAGTTCGCCAGTTGCTTCATGTGGGCATTAGCCCAATCCATGACCTTGAAGACCACCGCGTAAATGTACGGGGCCAGCGGTGCGTGATACGTATCCGGGGTCCGTTCCAGCGGAAATACCCCCATATCGCGTTCGAACTGCCACAACGCAGCCGGTCGGATTACTTTGGTGGTGAAGCCATGACCGCGGGCAATTTCCCGGGCGATTTGCGCCTGCTCGATCGCTTTCTCGTTCGGAAGTCCCTTGAACCCATTGCCCTCCTTGAAAAACCACAGGTAGGTCACAAACGCGATGGCGGAGAGCAGAATGATCGTTTTGACCCGGCGGACCCACCCCCCTTGCTCCAGGGTGTGAACCATCTGCTGGATGCTCGTTTCGGAAAGCCGGATGTACTGCACCAAAAAGAAAATGCCGACCAGCACGCCGAGGCCGACCAGCAGCCAAATGACATGTTCCCACTGGAATGCCGCGAGGAAGCTTTGAAAAGCAGGGTCCAAAATGAAATTCATGAATCGGCGTTTTCCTGCCCCTTGAGCTCATTGATCTTCCGATGAAGCGTTCGCCGGCTGATCCCCAGCTTTTTGGCCGCTTGCGTGACGTTTCCTCCCGTCTCTTCGAGCGCCTGGAGGATGAGCTTGTACTCGGTTTGCTTGATATTGTAGAGACTGCCCTTGGTGGGAATGAATTTCGTGGAAGACAACGCGCCGCCTCCGTCGCTCGCCTCGCGCACTTCCGCTGGGATGTTGCGCAGGCCGATCTTCGGTCCAGTCGTCATGACCACGCAATTCTCGATCACATTGCGCAGCTTACGCACGTTGCCCGGCCAGTCGTAGCGTAGCAGCGCTTCCATGGCTTCCGGGGTGATCTCCATTACCGGCTTGCCATTCTCCTCGGCGAACTGCCTGAGAAACGCGCTCACCAGCAGCGGGATATCCTCTTTGCGCTGGCGCAGAGGCGGGGTCGTGATCTTCACCACGCTCAGGCGGAAGAACAGGTCCTCGCGGAACTTCCCTTCGGCCACCAGCTTCGCCAAATCCTTGTTCGTCGCCGCGACGACGCGCACGTCCACCTTGATCGAGGTGTTGCTGCCGACCCGCTCAAAAGTCCGTTCTTCGCCCAGCACCCGGAGCAATTTCACTTGGGTAGCGGCATCGATCTCCCCGATCTCATCCAGGAAAATGGTCCCGCCGTTGGCCTGCTCGAAGCGTCCGATGCGACGTTCGACCGCCCCGGTAAAAGCGCCGCGTTCGTGCCCGAAAAGTTCGCTTTCCAACAATTGGGAATTGAACCCCGCACAGTGGACGGTGACGAATTTTTGCTTCGGGCGGCCACTGAGGGCGTGGATGGAATGGGCGACGAGTTCCTTGCCTGTGCCGCTCTCCCCTTGGATCAACACCGTCGCCCGCGTCGGCGCCACCTGGCGGATCGTGTCGAAAATCTCGTGCATCGGCAGCGATTCGCCGATCAGGCTTTCCAGCCCGAACTTCCGGTCCACCTGCTGCTTCAGTTCCACCACTTCCTTCTCCACCTTGCTGCTCCGCAAGGCCCGCTGGATCAGGATTTCCAGCCGGTCGATATTCAGCGGTTTGGTGACGAAATCGTAGGCGCCGCGCTTCATCGCCTCGACCGCCGCGTCCACGGAGCCGTAGGCCGTCATCATGATG
>NZ_JBDUCX010000048.1:0-33063 GCF_040003245.1 Chthoniobacter sp. | reverse complement strand
GATCGAGGAGAGAGAACTGCCGGTAGCCGGGGCTTTCGAGCCCTGGAAAACAAGAAACGTCGCTCCGCGACGGGCGCTCTCGTGATGGGGTTCCGGGGTCCGAAGACGGTTTCCGCTCTCGCTTTTGCCTTGGCTAACTCGGCAACGGCAGCGGCAGATCGCTGTAGTCGAGTTGGTCTTCGTTCTTGCGTGTGGGAGGAGGAAGGGCCCGCGTGCGCTGGCGGATGTTGCGGTCGCTGCGCATTTCCATGGGTGAGGTGCGCTCGGCGACCGCGGGGGCGGGTTGCAATTTTTCGTTGGCGACGTATCCGGCGACGCCGTTGTCCGTGATCACTTTCGAATAACCGAGTTCCCGCTTGAGCAGGGTGACGGCGGCGCCCTTGGGGAGTTGGAAATCGGGGCCGGAGGATTGCTCGGTCACAAAGTTCGAGGCGGTGTGATCGGCGAAGCCGATATCCTGGGCTGGGCCGTTCTTGTAGAATTCGGCGAACGGGGTGGAGACGACGAAGCGACTGCCCATCGGCACTGGGTCCGTGGCACAGCCGGTGATGACGGCTAGCGCGCAACCGGCGACGAGCAGGCGGGCAGCATGGAGCGGGAGCGTCATACTCCTGAATCGGCGCTCGTCCCCGGTGCGGATTGCGCCATCGCCAGAAACCGCAGAATGGCACTGCGGCCGGCCAGGAGAAATCGACGAGACGATGTCGCTTGCGTGGTACATGAGAACGACCGAGCTGTAGGTTAATATCGTCGCACAAAAGCGCGCTGCAACTGGCAGATGCGATTACCGATCTGAGCCCATGAAAACTGAAAGACCCCATCCCGAAGAACTCGATCTCGCCATTCCCGACATGGATTCCGAAACCGCCGAGCTGGCGGTGAAAGCATCGCTGGAACAGTTGCCCGGCGTAATTAGTGTCCGGCTACTCGAGCGCGGCGCTTTCGCCCGCTACAATCCGAACGTGATCAACAAGGACCAGATCTGCATTGCCGTGCGGCAGGCTGGTTACCGCGCGAGCATCTTCCAGGATTCGAAGAGCGGGCAGACGGGGCTGTCCTCGCAATAGCAGGGGTGGGGAAAAACGCAGAGACGCAGAGGGGTGGAGGCAGAACATCCAACATCGAACGCCCAACATCCAATGGCGCAAGCGCATCGTAGAGCGCGCCAATGGATGTTTGACCGGAATTTTTGATCACGGAATCTCCATGATACCTCCGGCGTCCAAACTCTTATTCCACCGAGTGGGATGAGGGCGTGAGCTCGCGCTCGGCGAAATCCTTGAAGCGCTCGAGGTCTTCCTCCAGTTCGCGTTGTGGGTCGGTCCCGAAGAGTCTGGCGAGGGTGAGGGCGGCGGTGCCGCCGATGGGGAGCAATTCGATGCAGACTTTCACGTAGGTGGCGGAATCGGAAAATGCCTCGAACCGGACGGAGCCGGCGTTTTGCAGATTGGCGCCGTGGACCGATTGCCAGGCGATCAATTCATTCTCGTGTTCGTTGATGATCTCGGCGTCCCATTCGAGGGCGGGCCCGAGCGGGCCGCGCGCCACCCAGTGCGAGTGCCAGGCGTCCACCGCCTCGACGGTTTCAACGTGGCGGAGGATGCGCGGTAGTTGCTCGATGTTGCGCCAAAATTGGTAGAGCTCCGGGGCCGGGCAGCGCACGGCCACGGTGTATTCGATCTTCAATCCGCGATTGCCGGGCACGCCATCCCGTTGCCTCTGGTCGAGGCGATCGACGCCCAAATGGCGGTAGAGGGCGCAATGCCCGGTGGCACCCCGGAGCAGGAAGGCCGTGCCGGTGCCGACCAGCACCGCGCGGGACGTTCCGCGACGCAACAGCCCGGCGGTGATCAATGCGCCCCCGGCCACGATCGAGCCGAGGCGCTCGGTGAGGCCGAGGTTCAGTGGCCAGCGAGTGAGTCCAACGAGTTTCCGCAGAGGTTGAAGGGACGTGCTCATATTAGCTCGGATTCGCAGCGGCGGGGGTGGGCGGATTGGTTTTAAGGCGGGGCTTTTGGTGGAGGGGCGGTGAGATGGGACGTAGGGGAAGAATGGGAGTAACGGGATCGCCGCGCGAAAGCACGAATTCTGACCGGGCCAGCCGGCTCCGGTGAGGCGAGGATTGTGGTGAAATTTCCTTGCCCCATTTTCAGATGCGGCCATATTTCCCGCCCTGTCGATGGGGGTATAGCTCAGTTGGTAGAGCGCTTCGTTCGCAATGAAGAGGCCAGGGGTTCGAATCCCCTTACCTCCACCATCCGCAGGCTTTGGGGGCAACCTTCCGCGCGGGAGCCTCAGGCTTTAGCCGACAGGGTTGACATCTTCCATCCGCAGCGGTGTCCGCTGGGACTTTGCGCGGCGCATCACGGTGCGGGCGAGCCGATGGGAAGGGGCTTCGACCAGCGCGTAGAAGACCGCGCTCAGGCCGAGGACGGACACCATTTCAGCGATCCACCAGAGCCAGCCGGAACCGGTGAAGTGGCTTTCCAGAAGCAGTTTGGCGAGCTGATGGAGGAGGTAGATGGAGAAGGTGAGCCCGCCGAGCCATTCCAAGGGACGGCAGGCGGCGTGCTCGCGATACCAGCCGATTTCGATGGTGAGCCAGAAATAGGTGAAGCCGGCGAAGACTTGGAGGGAGACGAGGAAGGACACGCGAGAATGCAGCATCGCGAGGTAGCAGGCGGAGGCCAGGCCCCACGCGGCGAGCCGAGAGGTCCAGAGCCGGGTGGGGGAGACGCGGGTTTCCGAGGTTGTCTGGGCGACGCGCTCGGCGAGCAGGCAACCGAGAATCCAGCAGGGCAGACCGGCGAGCCAGGTCCAACGGCCGGCGGCGAAGAGGGCCTGCCATTCCGGGCCGAAGGCGTAGCCCGCGGTGACGATGGCGGCGGCGATGTACGCGCAGAGGAGGACGAAAATGACGGAGCTGCGGGCGAAGGCAGCGCGCAGGAATGGATAGAGGAAGTAGTAAATGATTTCGCACCAGATGCTCCACAGGATGAGTGTGAGCGCGGCTTCCGAATGATGCAGCAAGCGGAGCAGAAGCAGGTAAGCGCCCGTGGGGATGAGGATGCGCGCGGCGCGGCCCAGGAGAAACGGTCCGGCGGCAAAGCGGCGGCCGGAGGCGTAGGGCAGATGAATGCAGAAGCCGGAAATGACAAAGAAGGCGATGACGGCCGCCTGGCCATTGAATGCGGCGTCGTAGAGGCCCAGAATGATGCGGCCGGATGGTGTGTCCCGGCTGAGGCCGTGGAAAAGAGGCGGGCCTTGGAAGTGAAAGAAAACCACCGCCAGCGCGCAGAAGAAGCGGATTGTATCGAGACCCGCAATGCGCGGAGGCTGGCGGCTCGGCAGGGCGCTCATCGTTTCAGGTCAGCCGCGCACCTGGCGAAACGATCTCGGGGAACGATAACGCCGCGCCGGTCAGCGTGGGCGGATGAGACAGCGCGAGGGAGCGCCGTCGCCCTTGTGAAACTTGATCGGGAGGCAGATGAGATCGTATTTGCCGGGCTTCACCTTGGAGAGATCGAGCCCCTCGATGATCCACATCTCGGCGCCGAGCAGTACGTGGTGCGTTTCGATGCCGTCCTTGTAGAATCCGCCGACGCTGAGGTAATCGACGCCCACGGTCTGCACGCCGCAGTCCACGAGATATTGCGCGCCTTCCTTGGAAATGTAGACGAAGTCCTTGTCGAACTCGGGCTTCTTCCAGCTCTTCGCCGAGTTGCGGGTCTTGAAGAGCAGGCGCTCGCCTTTCTTCGGCTTCAACTTCTTGAGCTCCGCCGGCGTGATGGCGGTCTTGTCCTTGATCTCCACGACGCGACACTCGCCGATGACGGCGTCCCATGGCAGGTCGTCCATCGTCTTGGCGCCATGCAGGAAATGCAGCGGCGCGTCCATGTGCGTGCCGGTGTGAGAGTTGAAATTGATCGCCGACACGTTGCAGACATCGCCCTTGCCGGTGCCGAGGTGCATGGTGACGAAGGTCGGCGGGTTGCCGGGCCAGCCGTGCATGCTGTTGCTGAGTGGGACGGAGATGTCGATCCAGGAATTCTTGCTCATAAAATGGGTGTGGGCGCTGCCGCGGATCAGGAGAACTCGATGACGTTTTTGATGCCCGTGGCCTTGCCGACGAGCAGCTCGCGATGGGCGTCGATCTTGTGGCGGCCGGTGATCAGTGCGTTGACGGCCTTCGGCCAGCGCTTCTGGAATTCACCGAGGTCGCGAATCGCGTCCGCGAAATCCTGCGGGCTGGCATTGACCGTGCCGATGATGGCCTGGTTCTTCAGCGTGATGTGGCGCATGATGTTGTCCGCGAAGACCGGGATGGGTCCTTTTTCCGCGGGAATGCCGGTGAGGATGTAGACGCCATTAATGCCGAGCACGCGCATGACATCGAAGGTGAGGTGGCCTTCGCCGACGGCCTCGTAAATGAGATCGATGTTGCCGATGTGCTTGGCGAGATCGTCGGCGGACACTTCCTGGTTGGAGATGTATTCGGCACCGATCTGCGCGGCGATGTCGGCCTTGAAGTTCGGCTTGGGCGAGCGCGAGTAGATGAAGACGCGGAAGCCCTCGATGAGCAATTTCATCGCGCCGAGCAGGCCGATGGGGCCGGCGCCGAGCACCACGGCATTGAGCCCGTGGCCGCGGCCCTGGCCGTCGCGATTGTCATGCTCCCAAGTGAGGCGCTTTTGCACCTGCCAGGCTTGGGTGAGGCCTTTTTCGGCGATGGTGAGGGGCTCGGCCATCACGGCGAGATCGCGCAGGTCTTGCGGCACAGGTGTGAGATAGATGTCTTCCTCGACGAAGCGCTCGGTCATGTAACCGTGCCGCTGGTTGATCCCGCGCTCGGTGAATTTCCACGTGACGCAAAAGTCCTGGCGACCTTCGCGACACGGGCGGCAGGCGGGGTCGTTGCAGGGGCGGCGCACGCTGGGGACCACGAGATCGCCGGGCTGAAATTTCTTCACCGCCGAGCCGACCTCGATCACTTCGCCGAGGCATTCGTGGCCGAGGAGCAGGTAATCGCCGCCGGCTGGTGGCTGGCCATAGGCGAAGGTGCAGATTTCCCGGTCGGTGCCGCACACGCCCACTTCGAGCGTGCGAATCTTGATTTCGTTGGGCGCCGCGATGGACGGCTCGGGATGGTCGATCACGCGCAATTCCTTGTCTTTCGGAACGACGCCGACGCCTTTCATGGTATTGGATTTCATCAATCTTGCGGGAAAAAGTGGTGATCCCGAGACGCGGAGGGCCAAGGGAGCGGGGAAAACAGCATATCGCCTGCATGTTCCGCGAGAACAAATTTTTTCTACGTAATGGCCTTGCGGGCGCGCATCAGGGCTTGGCAGCCGGTGCGCTTTTCTGCACGTATAGCCGCAACCCCCATTTTCCCCCTGAAAAGCGCCCTTCAGACCCTGCTTCCAGTCATCGCCTGCGGCTTCTGTCTCGCCGGCTCCATCGCGGCGGCCTTTTCCCGGGAACCAGCCAAAGAAGAATCCTCCATGCACCAAGAAGTTTTCGGAAAAACGCACGACGGCGAGACCGTCGAACTTTACACGCTGACGAATGCCGCCGGGCTGAAAGCAAAATTGACCACCTGGGGGGCGTGCCTGGTGGAGATGGATGTGCCCGACCGCGGTGGGGCGATGCGCGATATCACGCTCGGCTTCGATATGCTCGACGGCTACCTCGGGGCGCACCCGCACTTCGGCGTGACCACCGGGCGCTTTGCGAATCGCATCGCGCGCGGGCACTTCACGCTCGATGGCGTCACCTACACGCTCGGCTTGAACGATGAGCCGAACCATCTCCACGGCGGCGTCACGGGCTTTCATCATCGCAACTGGAAGGGGGAAGCGGTGAAGGGCGCGAACGCGGTGCGATTCACCTATACCAGCGCGGATGGCGAAGAGGGCTACCCGGGCACGTTGCAAGTGGCGATCACCTACACGCTCACGGAGAAGAGCGAACTGCGGCTCGACTACGAAGCGACGACGGACAAACCGACCATTTTGAATCTTACCAATCACGCCTACTGGAATCTTGCGGGCGCCGGCGAAGGAGACATCCTTGGTCACGAGGTGCGGCTGCATGCCAGTCACTACACCGCCGTGGATGCGACCGGGATTCCGACCGGCAAGATCGAACCGGTGGCCGGCGGGCCGATGGATTTCACGACGGCGAAGCCGCTCGCCAAAGACTACGCGCAGATGATCGGCGAGCCGGGCGGCTACGATCACAATTTCATCATCGACCAGCCGCAGCCGAACGCGATGACCCTGGCCGCGGAAGTCTACGAGCCGAAGAGCGGACGCGTGATGACGGTCTCGACCACCGAACCCGGCATCCAACTCTACACGGGCAACTTTCTCAATCGCTCGGTCATCGGCAAAAGCGGGATCGTGTATCGGAAGAACTACGGTTTTTGCCTCGAGACACAGCACTATCCCGATTCGCCGAATCATCCCGATTTTCCGAGCACGGTCCTGCGTCCCGGGCAGACCTTCCGTTCTACGACGGTGCACCAGTTCTCGGTGAAGTAGCTCGTTAGCTGAAAATCGCCCTGGCGACCTGGCCGTGCACGTCGGTCAGGCGGAAGTCGCGGCCTTGGAAGCGGTAGGTGAGCTTCTCGTGATCGAAGCCGAGCAGGTGCAGGATCGTGGCGTGCAGATCGTGGACGTGAACCTTGTTCTCCACCACGCCGAAGCCGAGTTCATCGGTCGCGCCGTAAAGCAGTCCGGGCTTCACGCCGCCGCCGGCGAGCCACATGGTGAAGGCATCGACGTGATGATCGCGTCCGATGCTGGCGCGGTTTTCGCCCATCGGCGTGCGGCCAAATTCGCCGCCCCAAATGACGAGCGTGTCCTCGAGCATGCCGCGCTGCTTGAGATCCAGCACCAGCGCCGCGCTGGCCCGGTCCACCTCCGCGCAGACCTTTTCGAAGTCGCCGTTGAGGTTCTCGCCCGGGCCGCCGTGGCTGTCCCAATTCGTGTGGTAGAGCTGCACGAAACGGACGTCGCGCTCGGCAAGGCGCCGCGCGAGGAGGCAGTTCGCCGCGAAGGAAGGTACGCCCGGTTTCACGCCATAGAGTTCCAGCGTCTCGGGTTTTTCCTGCGAGAGATCCATCAGCTCCGGTGCGCTGGTCTGCATGCGAAACGCCATCTCGTAGGAGTTGATGCGCGTCATGATTTCCGGGTCGCCGGTTTCATCGAGCCGGGCGTGATTGAGCGCGCCGACGGTGTCGTAAAAGGCGCGCTCCTTTTCGCGCGTCTGCCCCTCGGGGCTGTGCAGATAGAGGATCGGGTCGCCCTTGCCGCGAAACGGCACGCCCTGGTACGACGTGGGCAGGAAGCCGCTGCTCCAGAGCGTCGAGCCGCCGCGCGGCCCGCGCGGTCCGCTTTGCAGCACGACGAAGCCGGGCAGATCGCGCGACTCGCTGCCCAGCCCGTAGGTCGTCCACGCGCCCATGGCGGGGCGTCCTGGCGCCTGAAAGCCGGTGTTCATGAAGAGCTTTGCCGGAGCGTGATTGAAGACATCGGTGCTCACGCCGCGCAGCCAGCAGACCTCGTCCACGATCTGGCGGTGATGCGGGAAAAGCTCACTCACCGTCATGCCGTTTTGGCCGCAGGTTTCGAATTTCCGCTGCGAGCCGAGCAACGTCTCGTTGCCCTTGAGGAAGGCGAAGCGCTTGCCTTCCATGAGACTGGGCGGTGGCGGCTGGCCTTGCAGTTCACGCAGCTTCGGCTTGTCGTCGAAGAGGTCGAGTTGCGACGGTCCCCCGGCCATGAAGAGATAGATGACGCGCTTCGCTTTCGGCGCGAAGTGCGGCGCACGCGGCGCCAGCGGATGGGCCAGATCGATGACGGGGCCGCCCGGCACGGCCCAGCCGGTCTCCGCGAGAAGCTGCTGCAAGGCGAGCGCGCCGAGGCCCACGCCGCATTTGCCGAAGAAATGGCGGCGGGTGATGTCGCGGAGCTGAAGATCGTGCGGGTTCATTCGCGGGTGATGAAGTTGTCGGTGTTGAAAAGCACGCGCACGATGGCGGCGAGATCGTTGCCCTTGGCGGCGTAGCCGCGGAGCACGGAAAGCTCACTGGCGGAGGGCTCGCGGCTGAGGCAGAGCGCGAAAGCGCGGCGCAAACGCGCGTCGGCATCGTCGCCCGCGACCTCTTTCTCCACCCGCGCTGCGACGCCCTGGGCAAGTTCGAGAAAGACGGGATCATTGGCCACGTTGAGCGCTTGCAGCGGCGTGTTCGAGCGGGCGCGCCGCGTGCAGACATTCGAGAAATCCGGCGAGTCGAAAGTGGTGAGCAACGGATAGGGCGCGCTTCGATAGAATTGCGTGTAAAGCCCGCGCCGGAAGCGATTGCCGTCGGTGTCATCTTTCCATTTCTTGCCGGTCTGGGTGAAGGAATAGACTCCGGCGGGCTGGGGTGGGTGCACGCTGGGGCCGCCGATGGTCGCATCCAGCAGGCCGCTCGCAGAGAGCGCCGTATCCCGCACCACCTCGCCTTCTACGCGCACCCGCTCCTGCCGGGCGAGGAGCAGATTGCGCGGATCCTTCTCGAGCAGATCGGGCCGCGCCTGCGAGCTCTGCCGATAGGTGGCGCTGGTGACGATGAGCCGGTGCATCCTTTTCATCGACCAGCCCTGGCGCACGAACTCGCGGGCCAGCCAGTCGAGCAATTCCGGGTTGGTCGGGCCGCTGCCTTGCGTGCCGAAATCTTCCTCCGTCTCCACGATGCCGCGGCCGAAGTAGCGCATCCAGACGCGGTTCATGGTCACGCGCGGGGTCAGCGGATTGTCCGGGCTCACCAGCCAGCGGGCGAGGTCGAGGCGGTTGCGGAATTCCGTGGGTGGCGCGCGAAAGGCGGCGCTGACCGCAGTGATCACGCCGGGCTGGAGCGGGCCATTCTTCTCGTCGGGCCGGGTGTAATCGCCGCGCAGCAACAGGTAATTCGGGCGCGGCTGGGCGAGGTCCTGCATGATCATCAGATCCACCACATCGCCGTCCACCGGCTTCGCTTTGGCCGCTTTGGCATTCGGAAAGGCCTTCGCGTAAGCAGCCGCGAGGAGCTTCTTCTGGCCTTCCTCGCGGGTGGGTTCGGAGATGTTCAGCGCCTGGAGCAAGTCGCTCGGGGCCTGCTCCGGCGGCAGCTTCTGCAACCGGATGAGTTCCTTCCGTTCCCATTGTTCCTGGGTCGGCGTCTTCTTCGGAAAGCGCAGTGACTGAATCTCCGCGCTGGTGGGCTGCACCGGCTGGCCGAAGACTTCGCCCCGCGCGACCTCGACCGTGGCGCCCTTGGAGTTGATGTCCTCGCCCTGGTTGAAGAAGGCAAGGAACTGATAAAACTCACGCTGCGAGATGGGATCGAACTTGTGCGAGTGGCATTGCGCGCAGCCCACGGTGAGCCCCAGCCAGACCGCGCCCGTGGTATTCACGCGATCGATGGCGCTCTCCACGCGGAATTGCTCCGGCTTCGTGCCGCCCTCCTCGTTGATCATCGTGTTGCGATGGAAGGCGGTGGCGATGAGCTGGTTCTTCGTCGGCTTGGGCAAAAGATCGCCGGCCAGTTGCTCGATGGTGAACCGATCAAAAGGCAGATCGTCGTTGAGCGACTTGATCACCCAGTCGCGATACGGCCACATGGCGCGGGCGCTATCGATGGAGTAGCCGTTGGAGTCCGCGTAACGCGCCTGGTCCAGCCAATGCCGGCCCCAACGCTCGCCGTAGTGCGGATTGGCGAGGGTGCGGTCGACGAGTTTCTCGTAGGCATCGGGCGCCGGGTCGGCGACGAATGCCGCGACTTCCTCGGGCGTGGGCAGCAGTCCCAGTAGATCGAGCGATACGCGGCGGATCAGCGTCGCGCGGTCGGCCTCCGGCGATGGCTGGATACGCTCACGCTCGAGGCGGGCGAGGATGTATTGATCGATCGGATTCCGGACCCAAGCGCGGTTGCGCACGGTCGGAGGTGGCGCGGAATTCAGCGGCAGGAATGCCCAGTGGCCTTCGTACTCCGCGCCTTGCTCGATCCAGCGGCGGAGGGTGGCGATCTGCTCGACCGTCAGTGGCGCTTTCTTCGCCTTGGGTGGCGGCATGATCTCGTCCTTGTCGTGCGTAAGGATGCGGGTCAGCAGTTCGCTCTCATCCGGCTTGCCGGGGACGATGGCGTGTCCGCTATCGTGCTCGGCGAGCGCATTCTCGCGGATATCGAGCCGCAGCTTGGCCTCGCGCTTCTTTTCATCCGGGCCGTGGCAGTAGAAGCAGTTGTTGGAAAGGATCGGCCGGACGTCGCGGTTATACGAAGGCTTGTCCGGGATGGCCGCCGAAGCCGTCAGGACCCGCGCGAGCAGCACGGGAATGCAGAGGGTAAGAGTTCGGGCGGGGGGCCACAACATGGCCCGCAAAGTGGCCGAGAGCGGCCTCCCCGGCAATTCCGCGTTTGCGTAACCGGACTACGGCCGCTTGCCCATGATCATGCGGTAGATCAGCAGGATGATCATCGCGCCGATGACGGAGCCGATAAAGCCGGCCTGCTGTCCGATCTCATAGAAGCCCAGGAGGTGCCCGAGATAAGTGCCGAAGGCCGCGCCGGCGACGCCGAGGAGCATCGTGATGATGCACCCGCCGGGATCGCGGCCAGGCATGAGGAATTTGGCGATGACCCCGATGAGGAGGCCGATGATGAGAACTCCGAGGAAATGCATACGGGATGTTATCGCATGCGCGTCTCGAGTCGGCGGTAAAAGTCGTCGGTGCGGTCGTGAAGGGTGCGCTGGTGGAGGGGAGTAAAGCGGAACTAACGCAAATAATAGACAATAAAAGCCGTCAACAAACCGTAGTGTTGGGATGTAAACGCAATCAAATGGCATTAAACGCGCAAAATTCTATTGCCTGTACTTGAGGCACCAGGTAGTCGCATTGCCTTAACGCAGTTTACTTGCATTTATGAAATACGACTATCGACGATTGAAAATCACCGGACGGAAGACATATTTCACCCACAAGCGATGGTGTCCGCTGGCGTTCGCTGCCCTTTTTCCCCTCCTGGCCTCACCGGCGACGGAGGTCGCGCAACCAAACGTGGTAGAGCTTCCGGAGGTAGAGGTGGTGGCGCGGCTCGACCAGGCGCGCGATGAGATTGTCCCCAGCCTGGGAGCGACTTCCTACACCATCACCCGCGACCGATTGACCACGCAATCGCAAGGGGAGGATGCGCCGTTTAATCAAACTATCTTGCGTTTACCGGGCGTCGCGCAGGATTCCTTTGGCCAGCTCCACATCCGCGGCGAGCACGCCAATCTGCAATACCGCATCAACGGCGTCCTGATCCCGGAGGGGATCAGCGGCTTCGGGCAGGAACTGGATACGCGCTTCGTGGAGAATGTCTCGCTGATCACCGGGGCACTGCCCGCGCAGTTCGGCTATCGCACGGCGGGGATCGTGGACATTCACACGAAGAGCGGCCTGAACCTGAACGGCGGCGACGTTTCGCTCTACGGCGGCAGCTACGACACCCTGCGGCCCAGCTTCGAATTCGGTGGGACGAGTGGGAAGCTGAGCTACTTTTTCACCGGCAGTTTCCTGCACAGCGATCTTGGCATTGAAAACCCGACCAGCAGCACCCGGCCGCTGCATGATTACACCGAGCAATACAAGGGCTTCGGCGACATCTCGTATGTGATCGATGAGACCAGCCGCCTGAGCCTGATCCTGAGCGCCTCCTACGGCGACTTCCAGATTCCGAACAATCCGGACCAGCCGGCCGGGTTCGCCCTGGATGGCGTGAAGCCGTTCAATTCTGGCTCGCTCAACGAGAATCAGCACGAGAACAATTACTACGCGATCCTCTCCTACCAGAAGAGCATCGGGGATTTTGACCTGCAGTTCTCGGGGTTCACGCGCTACAGCGGCGTGCTGTTCACGCCGGATGCGACGGGGGATTTGCTGTTCAACGGCGTGGCCAGCCACGTGGATCGCAGCATCCTTTCAAACGGCTTCCAGCTCGATTCCAGCTACAAGCTGGGGAAACAGCACACCCTCCGCGCCGGGCTGCTTTACACCGCCGAGATCGCCACGGTGCAAACGAAGACCGCCGTCTTTGCCACGGACGCCACCGGTGCGCAGGCCAGTTCCGTGCCCTTCACCATCCCCGACAACAGTCACAAGAACGGCTACCTCTACGGCGTCTATCTGCAAGACCAGTGGAAGCTGCTGGATCGGCTGACCGTCAATTTCGGCGGACGCTTCGACGTGGTGAACGCCTACACGAACGAGAACCAGTTCAGCCCGCGCATCAATCTCGTCTACGAGGCCACTGACAGTACAACGCTGCACGCCGGCTATGCCCGCTACTTCACGCCGCCTCCGCTGGAACTGGTGTCGCCGGCCAGCGTCACGAAATTCAACGGCACGACCAATGCCTCGGAGGTCACGACCGGCTCCCCCGTGCGGGCCGAGAGCGCGCATTATTTCGACGCGGGAATCACGCAGAAGTTTGGGCAGCGGTTCAGCATGGGCCTAGATGGCTACTACAAGAAAGCCCGCAACCAACTGGATGAAGGCCAGTTCGGATCCGCGCTGATTTTCTCGCCGTTCAACTACAAGGAAGGGGAGATCTATGGTGCGGAACTGGCGGCGAACTATCAGCAGGACAACTTTTCCGCCTACGCCAACCTGGCCTACAGCCATGCGACGGGCCGGCAGATTGTCTCGGGCGAGTTTCAATTCGGGCAGGACGAACTCGACTATATCGATAAGCACAGCGTCTTCCTCGATCACGACCAGCGGCTGACCGGGTCGTTTGGCGTGTCGTATCAATGGAACGAGACGCGCTTTTCGGCGGATTGCCTGTACGGCAGCGGCTTGCGGCGCGGCTTTGCCAACACGCAGAAGATGCCGGGGTATGCCACGGCCAATGTCGGCGTCGAGCATCGCTTCAAGGTGGGCGGGTCGCGCTCGATCAAGGCGCGTTTCGATGTGGTCAATCTGTTCGATCAGGTCTACGAGCTGCGCGACGGCTCAGGAATCGGCGTCGGCGCCCCGCAGTTCGGGCCGCGTCGGGGATTCTATGGGGGGCTGTCGTTTGACTTTTAGAGTTGCTACACGGTTAGACGCGCTCCGCGTGTCCCTACAAGGCTATCATCCATCGTCCCGCAGTCGCGGGATCAGGATGACAGGTTTTTATGCCGGCTCCACCGGCTCGATGTGCACCAGCACATCGACGATCTCCGGCTTCACCGTGCGGATGGCATCCTTGACCGCGTGACTGATCTCGTGCCCTTCGCGGACGGTGAGATTTGCGTCCACGCCGATGTGGATATCCACGTAATAGGCGATGCCCATCTTGCGAATGCGGCATTTCTCGACGTCGGCGACGCCGGGCACGCCGGCGGCGATGGTCCGCACGGCGGTCTGGAGTTCCTTGGGCGGTGCGGTGTCCATCACCTCGTGCAGCGCGGGCATGAGCAGCTTGTAGCCGTTGAAGCCAATGATGGTGCAGGTGAAAAGCGCGGCCCAATCGTCGGCCGGCTCCCAGCCCTTGCCGCCGAGGATGGCAATGCTGATGCCGATGAAGGCGCCGATGGAGGTCACGACATCGGCGCGGTGATGCCAGGCGTCGGTCTTCACGGCGGTGCTACCGAGTTGTTCGGCGGCGCCGGAGACTTTGCGAAAGAGGGTTTCCTTGATGATGATCACACCCACGAGCACGGCGAGGGTGTAAGTCGCCGGGGTGTGGTGCGGTGTGATGATTTCGTGAATGCTCTGGAAGGCCAGGCCGATGGCGGCGGCGATGACGATGAGGGCCACGGCGACGGAGGCGAGGGGCTCGGCCTTGCCGTGGCCGTAGGGATGTTCGTCGTCCGGCGGCGCGGCGGCGACTTTCAAGCCGAACCAGATGACGAGGGAGCTGAAGATATCGAGCGTGCTTTCGATGCCATCGGCGATGAGGGCGTAGCAATTACCGAGAAGACCGGCGGCAATCTTGATGACGGCGAGGCAGAAATTGACGGCGACGCCGATAAGCGCGAGGCGCGCGCCGACGCCGTAGCCGGCTTCACTCACGGAAACGGTGGGCGCGGTGGGCGCGGTGGGCGATGGAAATGGCTTTGTGGAGTGGGCCACGGGGCGGCATCGTAGGGGTATGCCTATGAATGTCAGTGCGATTGTTCTTCAAGAATTTGGGGTCCCCGCGGATGTCGTGCGCGTGGGGAGTGTCGAGGTGCCGGCGCTCACCGCGGAGGGTGCGCGGGTGCGCGTGCTCGCCTCGCCGATCAACCCGGCAGATTTGAATGTGCTCGAGGGGAAGTATCCGATCCGGCCGGAACTGCCGGGCGTGCCGGGAGTGGAAGGTGTGGGCGTGGTCGAGGAGATTGGTGCCGAGGTGAGGGACGTGCGCGTGGGGGATCATGTCCTGCTGCCCCATGGGTTGGGCGCCTGGCGCGAGGCGGCGATGATCGTCGACGCGGACGAAATGCTGACCGTCGTGCCGCCAGAAGTGCCGGTCGAGCAAGCCGCGATGCTGCGCATCAATCCGGCGACCGCGCTGCGGATGGTGCGGGATTTCGCCGACCTGGCCGCGGGCGATTTCGTCATTCAAAACGCGGCGAATTCGGCGGTCGGGCAGCTCGTCATTCAGATCGCGAAAGCCAACGGCTGGCGGACGATCAATCTCGTCCGGCGTCCGGAATTGATCGACGAACTGAAGGCCTTGGGGGGCGACGTCGTGTTACTCGACGATGACGAGGCGAAGAACCAGATCGCCGCAGCCACTGCCGGCGCACCGGTGCGACTGGCCTTGAATTGTGTGGGTGGCGACAGCGCGCTGCGCGTGGCCAATGCCCTCGCGCCGGGTGGGACCCATGTGACCTTCGGCGCGATGAGCCGCCAGCCGCTGCGCATCCCGAATGGCCTGCTGATTTTCAAGGACCTGCGCTGGCGTGGATTTTGGATTTCGCAGTGGTATCGGGAAGCCACGCACGCGGCGGAGGCGGCGATGTTCGAGGAACTCTCGGCGCTGGCGAAGCGCGGGCTGTTGCACACGCCGGTCGAGCGGGTCTATCCGCTCGGTGAAGCCGCGGCCGCGGTGAAGCACGCGGCGCAGAGTCAGCGCGCGGGCAAGATTCTGTTTGGCGCGCCGGAGATCGTCGCGCAATTTTCCCCACGCTCATGAAACGCTCTGGCTTTCTCTTCCGCCTCCGCCAGTGGGCTCTGCTCGCGCTGGTCTTCGGCACGTTCGCGGCGATGATCGGCTACCGGCACATGGAGCAGGTGTGGGCGCACACGGGGAAGATCGAGCCGAGCGGGGGGCGGTATTTTTTCCAGCGCGTGGAACTGCCGGTGCCGTCTTTCCGCCAGGGCGACGACCGCTGGCGCTCCGACCTGCTCGGGCCCACGCACAATACGCTCGGCGCGGAAGGTTGCGCGGTCGCCTCCGCGGCCATGGTGCTGGCGAGCTACGGGTTCGATGTCGATCCGCAGCGCTTGAACCGCTATTTGACCGACCACGGTGGCTTTACCCCGCAGGGCTGGCTCTATTGGGAGAGCGCGGCGGATTACAATCCCGGCAAGGTGCGCAAGGCCTACGAGGATCTGCCGTCGTACGAGTTGATCGACGGCAATCTCGAGCGGGGCAATCCCGTCATCGTGCGCTTGCGGCTGCCTTCCGGGATCACGCATTTCGTCGTCATCGCGGGCAAGGAGGGGTTCGATTACCTCACCCGCGACCCCGGCGCTGGCGCGGCGAAGGGGCTGTATCCGCTGCGGGAATTCGGCAGCAAGATCGAGGCGCTGCGTTTTTATCAAAAACTCTGAACGCTCGTGCTTTGCAGCCGCGACAATTCCCCGTAGAAATCTCCGGCCCGATGTCCCCGCACGCTGCTGAACTCACTGCCATTCTCGATCCGAAACGCGTGCTCACCGAGCGTGAGCATTTGCTGACCTACGGGTTCGATGGGACGGCGGCGTTGCAGGGTGAGGCGGGCGTCGTCGTCTTTCCGCAGACCACCGAGGAAGTGGCGAAGATCGTGCGCTACGCGGCGAAGGAGAAGATTCCGATTGTGTCGCGGGGCTCGGGTACGGGCCTGAGCGGCGGGAGCATTCCGACGGCGAAGGCCATCGTGCTGTGCCTCGTGAAGATGGATCGCGTGCTGGAGCTGGATGAGAAGAATCTGACCATTTTCGCGGAAGCAGGGACGATTACGCAGAAGATTACGGAGACGGCGGATGCCGCCGGGCTGCTCTATCCGCCTGATCCGGGGTCGATGAAGATTTCCACCATCGGGGGCAACGTGGCGGAGAATTCCGGTGGTCTGCGAGGGCTGAAATACGGCATCACGCGGGACTATATCATGGGGCTGGAAGTGGTGCTGGCGAGCGGTGAGATCGTTTTTCTGGGCAACAAGTGCGTGAAGGATGTGGCGGGCTACTCGATGAAGGACGTCTTCGTCGGCAGCGAGGGCACGCTCGGGATCATCACCAAGGTGTTGCTCAAGCTGGTGCCGAAGCCGGCGTCGAAGAAGACGCTGCTTGCGACCTATGCGACCATGGACGCCGCGGCGGATACGGTCTCGGCGATCATCGCGGCGAAGATCATCCCGTGCACGATGGAGTTTCTCGACCGGATCACGATCAAGTGCGTGGAAGATTACGCGAAGATCGGCCTGCCGCTCGATGCCGAGGCCATCCTCTTCATGGAGACCGATGGGCACCCGGCGGTGACCGGGGAGCAGGCGAAACAAATGGAGGAGATCGCGCGGCGCTGCGGTGCGAAGGCTGTGCAGATCGCGGCGAATGCCGAGGAAGCCGCGAAGCTGGCGACGGCGCGGCGCTCGGCCTTTTCCGCGCTGGCCCGCGTTTCCCCCACCACGATTCTCGAGGATGCGACCGTCCCGCGCAGCGAGCTGACGAAGATGATCCGCTTCATCCAAGATGTCGGTGCACGCCATCGGTTGCGCATCGGAACCTTCGGTCACATGGGCGACGGCAACCTGCATCCCACTTTCCTGACCGACGAGCGCAATACCGAGGAGATGGAGCGTGTGGAGATCGCAATGAAGGAGATCTTCGATTACGCCATCCAGCTCGGCGGGACCATCACCGGCGAGCATGGGGTGGGGCTGGCGAAGAAGAAGTTCCTGCCTGAGGCGATCGGCGAGGCGAGTCTTTCGCTGCTGCGGCAATTGAAACGGACGCTCGATCCGGACGGCATCCTCAACCCAGGGAAGATCTTTGACTGACATCCCGACCAGCGCCGTGAAGCACGGCTCCCAGCCGCATCACCTCGCGCACCTCGATTTTGCGGTGCTCCAGCAGTGCATCCACTGCGGCATGTGCCTGCCGACCTGCCCGACTTACGACGCCACCAAGCTCGAGCGCAACAGCCCGCGTGGCCGCATCGCGCTCATGCGCAACGTGGCGGAAGGGCACCTCGAGGTGACCCGGGCCTTTGGCGAAGAGATGTATTTCTGCCTCGGCTGTCTCGCCTGCGAAACGGCGTGTCCCGCGGGGGTGAATTACGCACGGATGTTTGAGGAAGCGCGCGCGGACATCGAGGACGCGGGCGTCCTGAGCTACCCCAAGCGCGACCTCGTGAGGGCCTTTGCCTTGCGCTTTTTCTTTTCGCGTCCGTTGGCCCTGCGCGCCTTGGGGCGCTTGCTGCGGCTCTATCAAGTGAGCGGGCTGGAGTGGCTGGTCCGGACGCTGCGCCTGACGGCATTGCTGCCGCGCGACCTGCGTGAACTCGAGCCGCTCACCCCACGGGTGCAGCCTGATTTTTCCGATGCGCTGATCGGCGCGATCGAATCGCCCCTGCAGCCGCGTTATCGCGTGGGCATGCTCACCGGTTGCGTGCAGGACCTGGTGTATCCGCATGTGAATCGCGATACGGTGGATGTGCTGCTGGCCAATGGCTGCGAGGTTATCACGCCCGGAGCCCAGTACTGCTGCGGCTCGCTGCATGCGCACAACGGCGAGCTTACGCTGGCGCGGACGATGGCGCGAAAGAACATCGACGACATGGAGCGCGCGGCCGGATCGCTGGACAAGCTGGACGCGATCATTACCAACGCCGCCGGGTGTGGCTCCCACCTCAAGCATTACGACGACCTGCTGGAGCATGATCCGCAATATGCGGAGCGCGCCCGGCAGTGGTCGCGCAAGTTGAAGGATATTCACGAGTGGCTGGTGCAAATCGGAATGACGCCGCCGCCGGCCGCGTGTGCCTCTCCATCCACGGTCACGTATCACGAGGCGTGTCATCTCTGCCACGGGCAGAAGATCACCCAGCAACCGCGCGCGGTGTTGAAGGGGATACCCGGGTTGAAGCTGGTCGAGTTGCCGGAATCGACCTGGTGCTGCGGCAGCGCCGGAATTTACAACATCACCCAGCCCGAGATGTCGCACCAACTGCTGCGCCGCAAACTCGAGAACATCGCCAAAACCGGCGCGAAGGTCGTGGCCACGGCAAACCCGGGATGCAGTGTGCAACTCGAAGCCGGCGCCCGGGAGAGCGGAGAGGCGCTGGAGATTGTGCACCCGATTACGTTGCTCGCGCGCGCCTATCGGGAAGGCGGTGAGCAACCGTGAGCGCCGATCTTTTCGGCAGCGCGGAACCGACGCGCGAAGAGCCGCGCGTGTTGACCGTGAGCGAACTCACGCGGGCAGTGCGGGCGACACTGGAGGACCAGATCGGCGCCGTGTGGGTGGAGGGCGAAATCAGCAATTACCGGAAGCAGCCCTCCGGCCACCAGTATTTCACGCTCAAGGATGAGCAATCGCAGGTGGCGTGTGTGTGGTTTGCCCGCGGCGGGCTGCGGTTGAAACAGACGGCGCTGGCCGACGGCATGCACGTGCAGGTGCGCGGTGCGCTGACGGTGTACGAGGCGCGCGGGCAGTATCAGCTCAATGTGCAGGCCGTGCAGGCGGCGGGGGCGGGGCTGTTGCAAGCGAAGTTCGAAGCGTTGAAGCGAAAGCTCGAGGCGGAGGGACTGTTCGATTCCGCGCGCAAGCGGCCGCTGCCCCGATTTCCCGGGACGATCGGTCTCGTGACCTCACCGACCGGTGCGGCTTTGCGCGACATGCTCAATATCCTCGCCCGCCGCGCCCCGTGGGTGCGCGTGGTGATCAGTCCCGTGCGCGTGCAAGGGCAGGGGGCCGCGCAGGAGATCGCCACGGCGGTGGCGGAATTGAACGACTTGATCGCCCGCGGTGTTCTGCCGATTGATGTCATCGTGGTGGGGCGGGGAGGAGGCAGCATCGAGGACTTGTGGGAGTTCAACGAAGAGGCCGTCGCGCGCGCCATCGTGCAGTCGGTCGTGCCGGTGGTCTCCGCGGTCGGCCATGAAATCGATTTTACCATTGCAGATTTCGCGGCGGACTTGCGCGCCGCTACCCCGAGTGCTGCTGCCGAACTCATCGTGCCGGATGGAGAGGCGTTGCGCCGGTATGTCGTCGATGCGCGCAGCCGGCTCCAGCGTGCGGCGGGGGGACTGCTGCTGCAGGAGAGGAACCGTCTCGCTTACCTTTCGCGCGTCGCCTCGCCGCAGGCGCTGTTGCGGACGCTGCGCGAATACGCCCAACGCGTCGATATGGCAGGGGAAGTCCTCCGACGCACCATTCAAGAGCGCCGGCGCACCTGCGAACGCCAATTGGTGGATCTTCGCGCCCGGCTGCGGGAGCATCTTCCCGACCAGCAGCTGGCTTTGAGCCGTCATAGCCTGAGCACGTTGACGTCGCGTGTGGGTAACTGTGCGCGTGCGCAGGTGCTGAAACAAAAGCAGCGCTTTGCCCACGTGGAGGCACTGCTCAAGGCGCTCTCCCCGGAAGCAACGCTGGCGCGCGGTTTTAGTATTACCAGCATCCGCGGAGGAGCCATCATCCGCTCCGTGAGCCAGGTCGCTCCTCAGACGAAGCTGACTACGCGATTTAAGGATGGCTCCGTGAATTCGGTTGCGGAGTAGACGCGGCAAAAGAAAAACGCCGATTCCAGCAACTGGAATCGGCGTTTTTAAAAGAGCTAGCGCAGGTTAGGGGTAAGTAGTCGGCTCCAGAAAGACGGAGTCTTTGATCAACCACCCCGCAGAGTCGTCAGGAATCAAAGCGTTCGACGAAGGAGTGTCATCGCGCTTAATGGTGTGCTGGGCGCTGAAGAGGGTTTCCACTGTGCCGCTGATATCCACGCGGATGAGAATGGCCTTTTTGCCTTTCCAAACTCCACCCGGGTCATTCTCGTTGGTCGAGTAGACTCCTTTGGGAGCTCCGTCCGCAATCAGGGGCCAGCGGGAACTGGAAGTATCGCTCAAGCCAGCAACATAGCCCCAGCAATTTTCACCCTTGTCGAGGGCCACCCCGCCCTGACCCGCACCGGCTGCGGCGCCAAATTTGTTGTCAGGTTGATTTTTCGCGCAATAGCCGGCGGATTTTGGATTCCAGAAGATGGTCTCGTCACTGATGTAATCGGGGATCAAACTCTTGAGAACGCTGTTCGAATCGGTCAACGCCGCGGCGGTGGCTGGGGTCGGTGGGTTTTGAGTCATGTCGGACCAGCGGGGATAGTTACCCGAGTAGTCCATGGCGAACAGTTTGCAGGCCGTGCCAATTTGTTTGGCGTTGGAGAGGGCTTTGGTCTGTGCGCCGCGGACCTGGACTTCGCCGAATACGGGCAAGGCAATGCCGGCCAGAATGGCGATAATGGAGATCACGACAAGCAGCTCAATGAGCGTGAAGGCGTTCGTTTTGGAGGTTTTCATGAGGTGGTGGGGTTCGGTAGATAAATACTTTTCTAGATCATACGAAGCTTCCACGGGGAGGCAAATAAAAAGTTACGATTTTGTTGCAAATCCGCGCAACATTTTTCCTCAGAACGTGCCCTTTAGTCAGGAAGAGTGGCGTTTTAGGCCTACCACCGCCAAGGGAGGCAAGCGAAGCAGCAGGGAATGTGATTTGCCCTGCCAGGGGATGGCCTCGGCATTTTGGCCACCGAAATTCCCAACATTGCTCCCCCCATAGGTTTGCGCATCGGTGTTGATGAGTTCTTCCCACCAGCCCTCGCCGTTGACCCCTACCCGGTAGGCGTCGCGGACCACGGGCGTGGCGTTGATGACAAACGCGATGCGGTCGCCGGATCGCGACTTGCGCATGAAGGCGACCACCGAGTTGTCGCTGTCGTGAAAATCGATCCACTCGAAGCCGTCGAAACTGTCGTCCTGGTCGAAAAGCGCCGGCTCGTTCGAGTAGACCCAATTCAGGTGCTGGACCAGCCGCCGCAGCCCGTCGTGCTCGGGGAACTGCATGAGGTGCCAGTCGAGCGATTGGTCGTGGTTCCATTCGCTGCTCTGGCCAAATTCGCCGCCCATGAACATGAGCTTCTTGCCGGGATGTGCGTACATCCACGCATAAAACATGCGCAAATTGGCAAACTTCTGCCAGTGGTCGCCGGGCATCTTCTGGAGTAGCGAGCCCTTGCCGTGCACCACTTCATCGTGGCTGAGCACGAGGACGAAGTGCTCGTGAAAAGCGTAGAGCAGCGAGAAGGTGATATCGCCTTGGTGAAAGCGGCGATAGATCGGCTCCTTCGACATGTAGCTCAGGAAGTCGTGCATCCAGCCCATGTTCCATTTCAGGCCGAAACCGAGGCCGCCGAGATACGTGGGGCGGGAGACGCCGGGCCAGGCGGTGCTCTCCTCGGCGATGGTCACGATGCCAGGGAAGCGCTCGTAGCACACTTCATTGAAGCGCTTGAGGAAATAGATCGCCTCCAGATTTTCGCGCCCGCCGAAGCAGTTCGGAATCCACTCGCCCGCTTTCCGGGAGTAGTCGAGATAGAGCATTGAGGCCACCGCATCCACCCGCAGCCCATCGATGTGATACTGGTCGAACCAGAAGAGCGCATTGGAGATGAGGAAATTGCGCACCTCATTTCGTCCGTAGTTGAAAATGAGAGTGCCCCAATCCATGTGCTCGCCGAGCCGTGGATCGGCATGCTCGTAAAGGTGCGTGCCGTCAAAAGTCGCCAGACCATGCACGTCCTTCGGGAAATGCCCCGGCACCCAATCGAGGATCACGCCAATGCCCAACTGGTGGCAACGGTCGACGAAATAGCGGAACTCATCGGGATTCCCAAAGCGCGAGGTTGGCGCAAAGAATCCCGTGACCTGATAGCCCCACGAGCCGTCGAACGGATGCTCCGCGACCGGCAGCAGCTCAATGTGCGTGTAACCCATGTCCGCCACGTAGGGCAGCAGCGTCTCGGCAAATTCGCGGTAACTCAGGTAGCGATTGCCGTCCTCGACGACCCGCTGCCAGGAGCCGAGGTGGACCTCGTAAATGCTCATCGCGCTCTGGTGCGCGACCTTTCCCTTCCGCTTCTCCATCCATTCCCCGTCGTCCCACTTGTAACGCTTGAGATCGAAAACAAGCGAAGCCGTCGAGGTATCGTGCTGCCCGAAAAAAGCGAACGGGTCGCTCTTGAGCACGATGCCGCCGTGCGATTGCTTGACCTCGAATTTGTAGTGCGCACCTTCGGCCACGCTGGGCAGGAATATTTCCCACACCCCGCAACCGAGCAGCTTGCGCATCGGGTTGCGGCGGCCGTCCCAGGAATTGAATTCGCCGACCACGCTCACGCGTTGCGCATTTGGCGCCCACACGTGGAAACTCGTGCCCCGCACACCGGCAAACTCCGTGATATGTGCGCCCAGCATATCGTAAAGATTCCAGTGGTTGCCCTCCGCGAAAAGATGCAGGTCCAGCGGCCCCAGCATCACGCCAAACGAGTAGGGATCGTGTTCCGACCACGACTGCCCTTCGTGACCGGTGAAATCGAGCTGGTAGGTGATACGCGCCGCCGCGCCTTCGAGGACCGCCTCGAAAAATCCATCGGAATGGATTTGCAAAGCCGGGTAGGTTTTCCCGGTGATTTCATCGCGCACCGTCACCGCACGGGCATCGGGCCGGAAGACCCGCACGGCCAGGCAATCGCCGGCCTGGTGCTGGCCAAGAATGGAAAAGGGGTCGCCATGATAGGCGCCGACGATGGCTTCGACGGTTCCTTCATCCAAGGTGGGGAGTTGAGCCGTGATTTTCATGCGGGGACGACAGTTTCAAACTCTGCGAGCAGGGGAGCGAGGTAATTCGCATAGACCGCCTGCCACGCGTAGTGGCGGCGGATCTGATGCCGCGCCTGCCACGCTTCGGTGGTGCCGAGCCGTGCGGCCACGGTCAGGGCGATTTGGGCCGGCTCCGCGTCGAGCGGGAAGAAGGTGACGCCCTGCGACAGCAACGTCGTCAAAGGCTCGATCGCCGCGCAGAAGACCGGCAGCCGATGCAGCGCCGCCTCGAGGATGGGCAGGCCGAAACCTTCCTGCCGGCTCGGGAAAAACAGCGCATCCGCCAGCACGAAAAGACTCGCTAAATCCCGGTCGGGAATCGGCACATCCGCTTGCAAAAACAGGGCATCATCTTCCAGGTCGAGCTCCACGCAAAGCCCATGGAGATACTCGGCGTAGGCTTGCGAAGCCGGGTTCTGCGCATCCGGCGCCCCGGTGATGAGATACGCGCAGGTGCGGCCCGCGGATTTCAGCGCCGCCGTCACCCGCAGGCCGAGCTCCACATTCTTCCGCTTGAGCAGCCGCGTCGGGTGCAGCAGCACGATCTCGCGTCCGAGCAGATCGTAGGCTTGTGCGAGCTCGGTGATCGATTCGGTGAGCCCGAGCAGGCGTGCCGGGTCGACGCCGTTTGGAATCACCGTGGCCTTTCCGCCGGTCAGCTCGGCAAATTGTCGCCGGCGCAATTCCGACACCGCCACGTAGCGATAACGGTCGTGCGCGCGGGCCAGCGAACTCCACGGCCACTCCTCGATCGAGGGCAAGGCGTAATCGGGATTGCACGCCACGAGATCGTGCACCCACGCCACGAAGCGCACACTTGTCAGCCGCTTGGCCAGATTCCAGAGCGCCTCGGTGAGCGTGATGTGGAAGGGCATCGTGGCGATGTTGTGGATCATGACTACATCCATGTTCGCGAGCCGCGGCTCCAGTGCGCGGGCGAGTTCGCCGGCGTCCGCCGCATCGGGCAGCAATTCCACGGGAATGCGCGGATCATCGCTCGCGCCCTGGTCGCAGATCACCGTCACCTGGTGTCCATGCTCGGTGAAAAGCCGCGCATGTTCCGCCATCACAATCTCCACGCCACCCACGACCGGCAGGTAGGTGTAATGGATGAGGGCGATCTTCACTATGCAACCGTGTGGCGCAAGGCATGCTCTCCTATCAAGAATGAAATACGTCTTCCTCCTCGCCACAGTGGCCGCGGTTTACTTTTTTCTCATCCACAAGGCTCCCGTCGCCCCGGTGGTGGGTGAAATTACCCAAAAGGAAGTAGCCCCCCTGACCACCGGTCCGCGCGACCCGTCGGCCGCCATCGCGGCTGCACCCGCCCCGCAGACCAATGCCCTCAAGCGCCCGATCGACCGCACCAAGCAGGTGCTCGGCCAGGTCAAACAGCGCAGCGGCAACGGGGAATTCTAGGCGGAAAAGGCGCGGAGCGCGGTCGCTACTTCCGCCACCACGGACGTCCAATCGCCCGCGCGCGGCTGCCGGAACAAGCGCATCGTCGGATACAAAGGCGTATCAGCCCGGCCGAGCCCCCACCGCCAATCCGGCACAGATGCCAGCATCGCCCACACCGGACGTCCCAATGCCCCCGCCAGATGCGCCACCGACGTATCGACGGCAATGAGGAGGTCCAACTCGGCCAGCAACGCGGCGCTGTCGGAGAAATCGGCAATGTGCTGGCGAATATCGAGCACCCCGGCCTCCGCGAGAGGAGAAGGCAGCGGGCCGCGGGGCTCGATCTGCAGACTCACAAAAGTCACGCCCGGGACATCGAGAATGGGCTGCAGCGCCGCGGCAGACATCGAGCGTCGGCGATCGTCGGCCTGCCCGGGATTGCCGGCCCACACGAGGCCGACCCGCGGCGTTCCGGTGGAACTGAGGCGGGAACGCCAGGCGGCACGTTTTTCCTCGTCGGCCCGCAGAAACGGCGTGGCCGTCACCAGCGGTTCAAAATGGTGCAACCTCAGCGGCAGATTGAAGAGCGGGACGTGGGCATCGTGCGCCGGCGAGCTTTCGCGAGGGACAAACTCGATCTGCGCATTTCCGAGTTGTCGCAAAAGCGGCAGCAGCGGACCCTGGCATTCGACTACCACGCGAGCCGCCCGTGACCGTTCCAGCAGCAGCGGCACGTAGCGCACGAAATGCAGCGTGTCGCCAAACCCCTGGTCGGCGAAAGCCAGGATCGTCTGGCCGTTGGCCGGCGCGCCATCCCAAGGCGGTGCGACCAGGTCGCGGCGGCGATTGTCGTTCGCCGGCGACCGCCAGTGCCATTCGTACTCGCGCCACCCCTCCTCGAATCGGCCGTGCAACAGCAGCAGCAACCCGAGGTTCAAGTGCGCATCCACAAAATCCGGGGACAAGGCAATCGCCCGCCGATAGCACGCCTCCGCTTCGGGGAACCGCGACATGCGCCAGAAAGCCACGCCCATGTTCAAGTGGCCGCCGGGAAAATTGGGATCGAGAGCGAGAACGCGCTGCGCACAGATGAGACCGGCTTCCGGCTGCCCGAGTTTGGTCAGCACATCGCCGAGGTTGCTCTGCGCCTGGATCAGGCGTGGTTCCAGTTGCACCGCGCGTTCGTAGCACGCTTGCGCTTCCTCGAGCCGGCCCAGGTGCAGGAAGACATTGCCGAGATTGTTCGGCGCGCCCGCATCGGCGGGGGCCATCGCCATCGCGTTCCGATAGCTGGCGATGGCGGCCTCATCCCGGCCGATGGTGTGCAAGGCGTCCCCGAGACTGCGATGCGTGTGAGCGAGATTCGGCTGCAAACGCAGGGCGTGTTCAAAGCAGGCGATGGCCCTCTCCACATTCCCGCCCAGGCGCTCGGCGACGCCTTGATCCGAGTGCATCGACGCGTCACTGGGGCGCAGGGTAATCGCGCGCCCGATCAGTTCCACCGCCTCGCCGGGCCGTCCGAGTGTGAGGACGACCAGCCCGAACTGGTGCCAGGCGCTCGCATGGTTCGGCTGCGCGGCCACGATCTGGCGAAGCAACCCCTCCGACTCCACCAACCGTCCGGCCTCACGATGGCCGAGAGCGAGTTGGAAAGCGGCTTCGACGGTGATCGTAGGCATGGCGGGTGAAACGCCGAGACGTGAGCCCAAAGCGATTTTGAGCACAAGGGAATTTCCGTCCTTTTCGAGTTGCTTAGTTGGAAATTTCGGCCCGCGAATCACACAGATCACACGAATGAGATCTTTCCATTTGTGTCATTCGAGTGATTCGCGGGCTTCTTTTTGGAGTGAACCCGCAACCCCCAAAATGGCCGCGGGTCGGCGCTATTCCAACAAATCGGGGCGCACCTGCCGGGTCTTGGCCAGTGCTTGTTCCCGACGCCATTGCGCGATCGCTCCGTGATTGCCACTGAGCAGGATGTCCGGCACCCGCCAGCCGCGAAACTCGACCGGGCGCGTGTATTGCGGACCCTCGATCAGGCCGCTGGCAAAGCTGTCATCGGGCGCGCTGTTTTCATCGCCGAGCACCCCGGGCAGCAGTCGCACGATGGCATCGGTCACGACCGCCGCCGCGATCGCGCCATTGGTGAGCACGTAATCGCCGATGGAAATCTCCGCGTCCACCAGATGATCGATCACCCGCTGGTCGATCCCCTCGTAATGCCCGCAAAGCAAGATGAGATGCGAGCCGGGCTGCGCATACGCGGTCGCCATTTGCTGGTCAAAGCGCTTGCCGCCCGGGGTGAGGAAGATGACGCGGGGAGGGGAAGGGTGCTTAGTGCTGAGTGCTGAGTGCTCAGTGGGATTCAGCGTCGCGGCTTCTGACTGAGCACTAAGAACTGAGAACTGAGCACTCGCCTTCGCTTTTAGCTCCTCTACAGCCTCAAAGATCGGTTCACATTTCATCACCATCCCCTGGCTGCCGCCGTAGGGCGCATCGTCCGTGGTGTGGTGTTTGTCGCGCGCCCAGTCGCGCAAATTGTGTGTCTGGATGGTCACCAGCCCGCGCTGCTGGGCCTTGCCGATCATGCTTTCGCCCAGCGGAACGGCGGCGATGGTCGGAAAAAGAGTGAGGATGTCGATGCGCATGAGAGAGTAACGGAAGACCGCGAGCTTGTCGTCACGCGGTAAAGTTGAATAGTTCGCCGCGTGGCCAAGACCGCAAAGAATAAAAACAAGCCCGGCGCGAAAGCGGCGCGCGCCCGCTCGCGCTGGAAAGTGTGGCTGGCCTTGGGTGCCCTCGTCATGGTTCTGCTAGTCTGCCTTGTTTACGGATTCTGGGCGTCCTCGTTCGATATGCGCGAAGTGATGGATATGACGGAGCGCTCGGCGGTGTATGACATGGATGGCAAAGTCTACTCGCGGCTCCCTGGCCAAAACCGCGTGACGGTCAAGCTCGCGCAGGTCTCCCCGTATTTCGTCAAAGCCCTCCTCTCGCGGGAGGACGCGCGCTTTTACCAGCATCACGGCGTCGATCCCTTCGGCATTTTGCGGGCGGTCTTCCGCAATCTCACCCACGGCTCCGCCAAGGAAGGGGCGAGCACGCTCACCCAACAGCTCGCCCGCAACAGCTTCCCCGAGGGCCTCGGCGCGCGCAAAAGCCTGCATCGCAAAATACTCGAGGCCTTTGTTGCGGCCCGCATCGAGCAGAACTACTCCAAGGACCAGATCCTCGAGGCCTACATGAACCGCATCTATTTCGGTTCGACCGTGTATGGGATCGAAACAGCCAGCCTGACGTATTTCGGCAAGCACGCGGCCGATCTCTCGCTGGGCGAGGCGGCCACCATCGCCGGGCTCATCCGCGCGCCCTCGTATTTCTCGCCGCTCAAGAATTTCAAAGGCGCCATGCACGAACGGGACACCGTGCTCGATCGCATGGTGAAGCTCGACAAGATCAAGGCAGACGAAGCGGCCAGGGCGAAATCCACGCCCGTGGTGCTGGCGAAGAGGCGTCCCACTTCCGCGCAGGACAACTATGCGATGGACATGGTTCGGCGCGAGTTGGACGACCTCCTTTCCGACGAGCAGCGGCAGGACGGCGGCATGAAGATCTACACCACCCTCGACCCGGCGCTGCAAAAGACCGCGGAATCCGTCGTCGATCTCGAACTCACCAAGGTCGAGGCCCGCCCTGGTTACAAGCATCCGAAGAAGGCCGATTTCTCCCCGCAGGCCAAAGCCGAGGAGCAGGACACGCCTTACCTGCAAGGCGCGCTCGTCGTCATCGACAACCGCTCCGGCGGCATCCGCGCCATCGTCGGCGGACGCGACTTTTCCGAGAGCAAATACAACCGCGCCATCGCGGGGAAAGCCTCGCGGCAGATCGGCTCGACCTTCAAGCCCTTCGTCTATGCGGCCGCTTTTGACAAAGGCCTGCTCCCCGGCACTTCCATCGACGACGGCCCCATCGCTCGCGGCGAAGTGCGGCAGGCCGCCAATTGGTCGCCCGAGAACTCTGACGGCACTTACAAAGGCCCGCTGCGCCTGGAGGAGGGCCTCATTCAATCGCGCAATACCATGAGCGTGCGGGTCGGGGAGCGTGCGGGCATGGACGAAGTCGCCCGCGTCGCCGCCGCCGTGGGCATTGAAAATATGCCGCATCTGCCGGCCGTCTACCTCGGAGCCTTCGAGGCCAACGTCGCCGACCTCACCGCCGCCTACACCGTCTTCCCCAACAACGGCGTGCGACGGCAGAGCTACATCATCGAGCGCATCGACGACGCCGCTGGTGAAACGATCTACCGCGCCGCGCACATCCAGAGCAAAGCCCTCGATCCCGGTGTCGCTTGGATGCTCACCAGCACCCTCGGCAAAGTGATGGAGCGCGGCACCGCCGCCAGCGCCAAAACACTCGGCTTCACCAAACCCGCCGCCGGCAAGACCGGCACGACCAACGATTTTCGCGACGCCTGGTTTGTCGGCTACACCACTTCGCTCACCTGCGGCGTCTGGGTCGGCCTCGACAAACCCGAGACAATTATCTCGAAAGGCTACGGCTCCGCGCTTGCGCTGCCCATCTGGGTCGACGTCATGAAGGCCGCCTCCGCTCAGCGCTATCCGGCGGAAAGCTTCCGGCCGCCCGTGCCCTTGCGCCGCGTCACCATCTGCTCCATTTCCAATCAACTCGCCACGAACGGCTGCGACCACGCCGGCACCGCCTATAACATCGACCTCCCTGAGTCCCGCATTCCGCGCGACGGCTGCAGCGTCCACCGCGGCAGCATTCTCGCCCAAGGCGCCAGCTCCGGCGACGACAACCCCAAGCGCTCGCTCCCGCAAAGCATCTTCCGCTCGTTCCGGAAATTCTTTGGCGGGGAGTAAGAGTGAAAATGCCTTCCGAGGAGACCGCGTCAGTTGCCGCGGGGAATGGAAGCAACGCCGAAGATGATCAAGGCAGAGCCGGCCAGAATGCAAAGTGCGCAGCCAACTGGGAGCTCATGATAGTGAAACCCTCCAACGCTTCCGGTTTTAGAATACATGCGGAAAGACAACGAGACTGGACGGTACGCGACAGACACTGCGGTGGTCACAATGCTCAGGAGCGACCAGAGCACGGCGGGCGCAAGGCCGATGCAGGCGAGAAGGAGGAGAATGCTTCTTAGGGTCATGGGTCGTCGCGTCGATGTTAGGAGACCTGGCGTTTCCAGCACACAAATTGCGCATTGACTGCCGAGCCCATTGCCTTAATGAGCGCTTCGTTATTGAAATTTGGAAGCCGCTGCAATCGCTCGACCAACTCCTTGCAGCCCTCGGCCAATTGCGGAACCACGCAGCCAGACTTTCCATCGGAGCCAATCAACAGGAAAAAGACGTCTTCCAGCCACGGGCCTTCGTCGGTGGTCAGGATGCCCACCTCGTGAAGATCGTCCCACCGAATCGTCTCCTCGACGCCATCGGGTCGAAAACGCGTGACGGAATCAGCGTTGAAGATCACGCGGTCCAGCGCTTTCTGTTTCGGTCGGCGGAAGAAATCGAAGAGACTCATTTAGCGTTGGTGGGCTTTGGCAGCGTCGCTCCGGCTTCCCGGTAGTAGCTTTCGAGGAGTCTTGCTTGTGCCGTGAGGTCGAACGCGGCGGCGACCCGGGCCACCGCCGCGGCGCTCATTTGGGCATAGCGGGTGGGATGGCGGGCGAGCGCGAGCCAGGCTTGGGCGAGTGCGGTGTGGTCACGCTCGGGGACCAGCCAGCCGCTGGCGCCGTGTTCGACCGCCTCGGGGATGCCACCGTGCGTGGTCGCGAGGACGGGCAGGCCGCTGGCCATGGCTTCGAGCATGGAATTGGGCACGCCTTCCTGGTCGCCATCGGGCGGGGTCTCGCTGGGGTGGAGGAAGAAATGGGCGCTGGCGTAGAGGGCGCGCAGCTCCACTTGCGAGAGGAAGCCGGGGAACGCAACGCGCCCGGCGATGCCAAGCGATTTGGCCAGCGCTTGCAGCTCGGCCAATTGCGGGCCTTCGCCCGCGATGCTCAACGTCGCCTGGGGAAACTCGCGCCCGAATTCCGCGAACGCGCGCAGGGTGGTGGCGAGGCCTTTCTTGGCGATCAAGCGACAGGCCTGCACGCAACGCCAGGCGCCATCGGGCGGCGCGCTGCGTTGCTGAAAAGAGATCTCGCCGAGGGGGATGCCGGTGCGATGGAGGCGGATCTTGCGCGCGTCGGCGCCGATGGCGGTGAGCCGTTGCGCCAGCGATTCGGAGCGCACGAGGAGGAGCGTGGCGCGATCGAGCATGCGCCGCGTCATGGCGAGGTGCGCGGGTTTTTCGAGATCGATGCCCGCGTCCGCTCCATGAAAACTGACGATGATCGGCACCGGCGAAATCTCCAGGAGCGGCAGGAGATGCACACCCATGTGGCCGAAGTAGACGTGCAGCACTTGCGCCCGGATTTCCCGCAGGATGTTCGCGAGGTGTTGCGCTTCCGACCGGTAGAGGGTGATGGGCCGTCCAAGAATTTGTTTTTGCCAGATGCGCCGCAGGGCGCGGGTGCGGGGCTTGGGCAGGAGGCGGACGTCGTCGAAAGGAAAGGCCTCGGGTTGCTCGCGATTCTGGCAGAGGACGACGGGCCGAAAGGCGTGTAGAGCGGTGATTTGCCGGTAGATATGCAGCATCTCCGGCTTGAGGAAGGTGGCGAGATACTGCGCCGCCACGGGAGCGTCACCGCGGGGAGGCGGGGAATCGTGGTGGGGTGTCGGTTCGGACATGCAGATGGGAAATGGGAATGGAAATCGCGTGGCGGCGAGGTGTATCGCTTGCCGCTGCGTGGGCCTCGTTTATCGTGTCGCTATCATGCGGAGAGAAGTCGAAATCTTGAATCCCCTCGGGTTGCACGCGCGCCCGGCGGCGGAATTCGTGCGGTGTGTGCACACGTTCGAGTCGGAAATCACCATCCGAAAGGGCGAGGAGAGGTTCTCCGCACACAGCATCCTGGAGGTGCTCAGCGCGAACCTGGATTGCGGCACCCGCATCGTGATCGAGGCCATCGGGTCCGATGCGAAGCAGGCGCTCGACCGGTTGGAACGGCTGCTCCTCGAATTCAAGGAGCAGGAGCAAAACGAGCAGGTCTAGCGCCGGTGGAAATCGCTCTACCCCACGGGGTTTCCTGATCTAAGATCGATTTTCCATGGATTACCTCGAAAAAGCCCGCCGCGTCATTGCGTTGGAGATGGCCGAAGTGCAACGCCTGCTCGACCGGCTGGATGGCTCGTTTCTGGAGGCCGTGGAGGCGATTCAAAGCTGCGTGGAGAACCGGGGCAAAGTCGTCGTGGTGGGGGTGGGCAAGTCCGGGCACATCGGCGAAAAGATCGCCGCGACGCTGACCAGCACGGGCTCGCCGGCGGTGGTGCTGAATTCGCTGAATGCGCTGCATGGCGACCTGGGCGTGGTCGCGGATGGCGACGTGATCCTGGCGCTGAGTTCGAGCGGAGAGACCGATGAACTCGTGAATATCCTCCCAGCGCTTTCGCGGTTCCAGGTGCGCATCATCGCGATGACCGGCAATCCCAAGTCGTTTCTCGCGCAAAACTGCCACATCCATCTCGACGTGAATGTGGAGCAGGAGGCGTGTCCGTTGAACCTGGCGCCGACCTCGAGCACGACCGTGATGCTGGTGCTCGGCGATGCCCTGGCGATGGTGCTGCTCGAGGCGCGCGGCTTTCAGAAAGAGGACTTTGCGCGCTTTCATCCCGGTGGCCGCCTGGGCCGCACGTTGCTTCTGAAGGTGAACCAGATCATGCGTGGCCCCGAACAGATGGCGCTGGTCGATCCGGCGATGAAGATTCGCGATGTGTTGCTGAAAATGGCGGAGATGCGCGCCGGTGTGGCCGTGGTCGTGGACGAAGATGGGACGCTTGCGGGCATCTTCACGCATGGCGATTTCGGGCGGCATTTTCAAAAGCATCAAGATCTGCTGGAGCGTGAAGTCGGCGGATTCATGACCTTGAAACCGATCACGATTCGTTCGGGAAAACTGGCCGCCGAAGTGCTGCATCTTATCGAACAGCACCGCATCGATGACCTGGTGGTGTTGGACGAAGACAGCCGACCCATTGGCGTAGTCGATACGCAGGATCTGGCCCGCTTCCGGTTGGTCTGATTCGCGCTCACGGCCTCCGCGAAAAAATCTCGCGCCTTAAATCGGCTTAAGAGGGCTTAAGGCACCTTAAATGAGCTTCTGTGTCTTCGGTTGGAGCGCGAAAATTTTGAAGGCTGAGAAGGCTTGATTTACCTTGAATTGGCTTCATGCGCTGGCGATGGAAAGGGAGCGTTGCCTTTGGTGAAGGGTTGTGGGTAAACGGGCGATCTGGCCGTCGCGCAGGGAGTGGGAGTCGTCGAGTTCATGCCCGTGAGTGTCGCACAACACGGCGCAAAATGTGCATGGCTCCATTGGTTCCATTGGCTCCATGGCGGAAAATGTCACTTTGCACCTCAAAACAAGGGCGCTGCGGCCCTTATTCCTTGGCGGGGAGGATGCGGATCTTGATGTTGCGGAAGGCGACTT
>NZ_JBDUCX010000236.1:0-10695 GCF_040003245.1 Chthoniobacter sp. | reverse complement strand
GCTGGAGCGAACCGGTGTGCATGAAACGCTGGGCGACTTCGTGCGCCGGGATGTCCGTCCAGAGAGAACGGATAACGGCCATTTCATCGATCACCGTGCCCAACTGAGGGAACGCCGAACTCACTTCGACGCCCGATTTGCCGCTCTTGGTGAACTCGAAAGGAGAACCGAACGCCAAACCATCATGACCCGGGATGGTTTTGTCGGTGTACTTGGTCAACTCCGGCTTCGGATCCCACGTATCGACCTGGGAAGGACCGCCGGAGGCGAAAATGTGAATGACAGCCTTGGCCTTGACCGGGAAGTGGGGTTTGCGGGGCGAAAGCGGGCCGCCCACCAGAGGAGCAGCCGTGGGGGCTCCCACCGCCTGACCGAGATCGATGCCGAACATGCCGGCGAGGCTGAGGGCGCCAAAGCCCATGCCGGTGCGCGTGAGGAAGTCCCTGCGCGTGAAGATGATATCATCCGTGGATGGCGAATGCTCGCGGCGGAATTTCTCGGTGGCGGTATGGCTGATCTGTGGGGTCATGGCGTTTCGATGGTTAGGTTTGGCTGTGAGTTCGGTGTAAAATCGGGTTAATGATCGACCCCTATTATCGGTATCCCTCTATAGGACTTAGCAAACAATCTGCAGATTGTTCCTAAGCCGAAAAAAGGGACCAAAACCACTGTGGGGGGCGTTTTCTCGATGACACTACCCCATTTGCAGGGTATTGTCACCCCACAATGTCTGCGTCGACCCAATCTGAAGCGACCGCCGAATCAACGGAACTGGAGATCAAGAACGTCCTGCTGGTGGACGATGATGTGGATCTCGCCAATACCCTCAAGCTCCTGCTGGAGTCTCACAATTTCATCGTCACCACCTCCTGCAACGGGGCGGATGCCCTCCGGGAGGTCATGGCCTTCGATTTCGACGTGGTCATCTGCGACATGATGATGCCGAAGATGGCCGGCGACATGTTTTACCTGGCGGTGCAGAAGATTAAACCTTACATGACGCCTCGTTTCCTGTTCGTGACCGGCCACGCGGACAACCCAAAGGTGGACTCCTTTCTGAAGAGCATCGACGCCGAGGTCGTTTTCAAGCCGGTCCTTACCGAGGAACTGGTGCGGATGATCTCGCTGGTGCTCCGACGGGCGGAGGACGAGGCGAAGAGCGCGAGCGCGTAAGGGCTTCCGAGCGCGGGAGGGGAGCGGTAAAAACACCGGCTTAGATTGGCTTGGGCGATATTAACGAATTGTCAGAAGGGGCATCAACGAATCGTCAAAAAGCAGGCTTCAACAACGGCAAGAGGCAGGCCAAAGGCCTGAAACAAGCCAGCCCAGGGCAACGCCCTGGGTGGCACAAACACGAGCGGCCAGCCCTGAAAGGGCGAAACAAATTCGTTTGGGGTTTAGCCGAGCACAGCATTGTTTCGCCCACGTTGGGGCTCGGCGCTTTTTCCCAACAGTACCCAGGGCGACGCTCGCAGACTCGCTTTGCCCTAGGCTGGCTTGTGGCCGGGCCTTTGGCCCTCCGGATCGCTCTTTTCTCCCCACTCTCCTCGCGTGTCATTCTGAGCGAAGCGCAGGTGGCAAAATGGGCGGAGCGCAGTCGAAGAACCCCGTCGCACAACCGGCGACATCTTTGGTCGAGCGACTGTGTTTGCCTCGCCGCACAACCAGCAATGTCGCTGGTGTGCGGCGGGGTCCTTCGACTGCGTTACACTCCGCTCAGGATGACCGCGAAGGGGGGATTTTGGCTCCCGGCAGTGAAATATTCCGCAATGGAGCCAACAGAGCCAATGGAGCAATGCACTTTTTTTGTCGAGTTGGGGCAAGATGGGCGCATGCAAATAAACCCCGAGTATTCCACCCGTACGGGCAAGATCGCCCGCCTCCCGCAAGCCATCCGCCAGCGGCTCAATGAACGTCTCGCCGATGGCGAGCCCCAGCAAATCCTCGTTGCCTGGCTGAACGAAATGGAAACAGTCCAGGAACGCCTCACGGAACTCTTCGAGGGCCGGCCCATCACCGAGCAAAACCTCAGCGACTGGAGAAAAGGCGGCTTCCTCGACTGGCAGCGCCATCAAGCGGCCAGCGGCTTGGTCCTCGAGTGTTTGAGTGAAGTCGAGAACCTGGGCAGCGAAGTCGGCGAGGAGGCCTTGCTCGATCGACTGACCAACATGGTGGCCGTGGTCCTGCTGCGCCTCTTCCGCGAGGCGGCCACCACCGAGAGCGGCCCGCAGCAACGCCAGGCGGTGCTGGAACTGGCCCGCGAGATGGCCCGGTTGCGCCGGGGCGATCATCAACGCCAGCACCTGCGCCTGCTCAAGGAGCGGGAGCGCCGGGAGACCCCGTCGGATTACGAGCTCAACCGCCTGACGCAAATCGAACTGCAACGCCAATCCGAGCAGGAAGATGATGCGTTCAACCTTCGAGCCGACGCGTTGCGCGCGGAATATGTCGTCGGGCGCAAAAACGGGACGCTGACCCCGGAACGCCAGGAATGGATCGAGGGGTTCTTTGAGGCCAACCCGAATTATCGTGGGCCACGGGATGAGGACGAAGAAAAGGCCAGGCCGCGGCGGACCAAGTGAAAAGCGCGCGAAAAGACTCGCCCGAAACCGCCGGAAAGCACTGACCAACACCCCGCCGATCCAGTGTAATCGTGCCCAGTCGTGCCTAATCGTGCCTCAAATTTTTTCGGGCCTCAACTTGGGAGCGAGCACCGAAAGGGATCGACAGGTGAGAGCCAGGGCAAGAAGTGTTTGCGTTGTATGCCCGACGAATTCCCGCCACAGGTCGCAAAGCTTCACACTGCTTTGCAACGCCTTGCAGGGGTACACGGGACCAAGAGCGGGATCGAATGCGTGGACGGCGTGACCGCCGAGCAGCTTTCTCTCGCATGTTTCGCACAATTGCCGCACGGGGCCATGCGTCGTACCGGAGGCGCCATTTCCAATGAGGTTCAAGTTCAGGTAGAGTTTCAGATCGAGCCATCTGCCGCCGGCTGGCGCAGCCTTAAATTCCTCGCGTGGTGGGTTCGTGACGCGGCGCGCGGCAGTCTGCCGGTGCAATTGCGACCTTTTGCCCTTCCACCAACCGCCGTCTCGAATGTCCAGTTGGGACAGACTCTCCGCTTTCACCTCGACTATTTCTTCACTCATCCCGATCGCGCCATTGAACCGATTCTCGAGGCCCTCAGCAAGCTCGCCGACGATCTCGATCAGACGATCGACATATACCAATCCAGCCTCTTGGAAAGAGGGGGGCCGTCACTCCTAACGGAGTAATCGAGCGCCTCAAATCGGTGAACTCACGCCAACCCTACGTCGCCTTGGCGTAGCACTGGTTGTTTTCGTCCAGATCCTTGATCACCGTACAGAGGTAGACGGGGTGCGGGTGGATGTCCCGGTACTTGGTGATCTCCGACTTGTTGAGCACCTTGAAGCCGTAGCGCTCGAACATCTTTTCGCCGCGGCGATCCTCGAAGACGACCATCTGGCCGTAGACGCGCTTTTCGCCGAGATCGTGCAGGTATTTCAGGTAGGAATCGGTGAGGGCACGGCTGGTGGCGAGCTGGCGGGCGTCGGGCAGCAGATTGATGTGGAAATGGGCGGTGCGGCGGGGGGCGGCGGGGACTTCACGCCAGGCGGTGCGCAGGATCCACTGGACGAATTTCTTGGAAGCGGCGTTGTAGCGGGGATAGCGGAGCGTGCCGCGCAGGAAGAGGCTGATGTTCTGGTAAAAGGCGTAGCACTGCTGCCGAAACGGAAAGCGCGAGCCCATGAGGTAGCCGCGGATGTCGCCGTTCACGAGCAGGACGAAGGAGGACTCGGGCTCCCAGTCGGTGTAGTAGGCGGTGAGGTAATCGGCGAAGAGTTCGCGGTCCTCGAAGACGGGGTCGATGGGGTTGCCGAGGAAACCGGTCGCGCAGCAGAGCTCCCGCACCCGCGCGCGGTCGGCGGGCTTGAACTTGCGAATCACGAGTTGTTTTCCGGCGGTCATGAGCGGGGCACGTAGTCTTGGATGACTTCGCGGTAGAGGTCAAACATACGTGTAAAAACCTGCGCCCAGGAGTACTGCGCCGCGACCCGCTGGCTGGCCCGGGCATTGGCTTTCGAGAGATCCTCGTGGCTGGTCTCCTCGATGGCCGCGGCCAGGGCGCCGGCGGAGTTTTCCCGCGCCCACAGGGCCTGGCTGCTGTGGATGATGCGGTCCATGTAGCTGCCGTGAATGCCGATGACCGGGGTGCCGCAGGCCTGCGCCTCGAGGGTGACGAGACCGAAGGTTTCCTGCACGCCGGGATGCACAAAGAGATCGGCGGCGCGGTAGAGCGCGGCGAGGCGCGGGGCCTCGGCGCAGTAGTCGAGCCAGGTGACGGCGCCGGTGGCGCGCTGGAGGTCGAGCAGTTCGCGGCGCTGGAGGCCGTCGCCGACGACGAAGAGATGGAACCGGCGCGGGTGGCGCCGGGTGAGGTCGCGAAAGGCGGCGAAAAGGGTCTGCGTATTTTTTTCCTGCGCAAGACGCCCGACGTAGAGCAACAGCGTGCAGTCGCGCGGGATGGCGAACTCGGCGTGCACGTCTTCGCCTGGCGCAGGTTGGGGATGGAAGATGGCGGTGTCCACGCCGAGATCGATGTGGGCGATGTTGCGGACACCCCACGAGGTGAGCAGATCGCCGAGCGCGGGCGAAGGGACGAGCGTGCGGGCGAAGCGATTGTAGAGGCTGCGGATGTAGCGCCGGGAAAAATCCATGAACATTTCCGTGACGAGCGGGCCGCAATACTTGCGCGCCGTGCGGACGTAAGCCTCGGGGAAATGCGAGTGGTAAAAGCCGACGACCGGGATGCGCAGGGCGGTGCCGGAGTGCACCGCTTTCCACGCGACCTGATAGGGGTCGCCGCTCTCGATGATGTCCGGGCGCTCGCGCATGAGGATGGACTCGACGGCCTCGAGCCGGAGCAGGACGCGGTAGCGCGAAGTGCGCGAGATGAGGGGGGATTTGATGGTGTAGACACGTGCGCGGTCCTCGGTGATCACGGCATCGCGTTCCCCGGGGATGATGAGGATGTGCTCGTCGCCCGCGGTGCGCTCGCGGATGTGGCGGACCTTTTCGGAGACGTACCGTTTCACGCCGCCGCTCACGGGGGAGTAGAATTGCGTGATGTCGCAAATCTTCACGCCTGTAAATCGGGGGAGGAACCGCCGAGGCGCGGAGGCGCGGAGGGATCGTAATTCAGCACTACTCGTTTGAGGCCGTCGCGTAATACGGGGACGTGGAAATTCATGAGCAGACCGATCTGGAGGCCGCTCAATTTCAAGTAGGTGAGGAGCTGGGCTTCGTGGATGGGAAGGACCTTTTCCACGCACTTCAACTCGACGATCACGGTGTCTTCCACCACGAGGTCGAGACGGTAGCCGCAATCCAGTTTTACGTTCTCATATGTGACCGGCTGCGGCTTCTGCCTTTCGAAGCGCAGACCAGCCTTGGAAAGCTCGTAGCAGAGACACTCCTCGTATGCCGATTCCAGCAGACCCGGCCCAAGTGCGCGATGAATGCGAATGGCGGCGCCGATCACCGGCTCGGTAATCTCATCCCCCCTCCGCGCCTCTGCGCCTCGGCGGTTCATCCTAGTGCTCGAACTGCGCGAGGTACTTCTCGGCTTCGAGCGCGGCCGCGCAGCCCTGGCCGGCGGCGGTGATGGCCTGCCGATAGACGTGATCGGCCACGTCGCCGGCGGCGAAGACGCCCGGGACGTTGGTCTTCGTCCCACCGCGCTGCAGCAGGTAGCCGTTTTCATCCATGTCGAGCTTGCCCTTGAACGGCTTGGTGTTCGGGTTGTGGCCGATGGCGACAAAGACGCATTTCACCTCGAGCTCGCTCTCGGCGCCGGAGTTGGTGTCGCGGACTTTCAGGGCGCGCATTTCGCCCTCGGCATCGGACAGGTACTCGAGCGGCACGGTGTTCCAGACGGGCTGGATCTTGGGATTGCCCAAGGCGCGGTCGGCCATGATCTTCGAGGCACGCAGGCTGTCGCGGCGATGAATCAGATACACCTTTGAGGCAAAGCGGGTGAGGAAGGTGGCCTCTTCCGCGGCGGAGTCGCCACCGCCGATGACGGCGACGGGCACGTTGCGGTAAAAGGCGCCGTCGCAGGTGGCGCAGGAGGTGAGGCCGTGGCCGACCAGCTCTTTCTCGCGATCCAAGCCGAGCCACTTCGCGCTGGCGCCGGCGGCGACGATGAGGGTGCGCGTTTCCATCCATTCGCCGTCGACCTTGATCTTCACAAATCCCTCCGCCGGCTCGAAATCCTCGACGGCCGAGTAGGAGAAGCGCGCACCGAAACGCTCGGCCTGCGACTTCATGTTCATGATGAGCTCGGGGCCATTGATACCCTCGGGAAAGCCGGGAAAATTCTCCACCAGGGTCGTCGTGGAGAGCTGGCCGCCGGGCTCGTGGCCTTCGAGGACGAGAGGGGCGAAGTTCGCACGCGCGGCGTAAATGGCCGCGGTAAGCCCGGCGCAGCCGGTGCCAACGATGATGACTTTTTCCATAGGGGAGCGCAGTAAAGCCGAGTCTTCCCGGCGCGGCAAACGCGGAGTGGAAATTCTGCGTGCTATGACAGGGGAGAAAACCGCGAATGGGCGCGAATAAACGCGAATGAAAGAAGAGCCGGTGAGCTTTTGCCGCCCCCGTAGCGTGCGCGGCTGTGCTTTCCTGATTCGCGTTCATTAGTGTCCATTCGCGGTTTGGCGACCTGTTCCCCCGCACGCAAATGTCAAAAACGCGGGCTTGCACCCTACGCCGGGTGCTGCCACAAGAACGCGCCATGCACGAAGGGAGCATCACTGTTCGCCTGCCCGCCGATCTCCGAGAAATCGAGCGGCTCAATCGCGTCGTCCGCCAGTTTGGCGATCTGCACGAGGTACCCTCGCGGGTTCTTTACGCGGTGAATCTGGCCCTCGATGAGGTGGTCACCAATGTGGTGCGCCATGGGTTCGACGACCCCGCCGGGCAGGAGATCGAGGCCCAGATCGTCGCCCGGAGCGGGGAAATGACCACCGAGGTGATCGATATGGGGCGTACTTTCAATCCGCTCGATATGCCGCCGCCCAATCTCGACGCCCCGCTTTCCGAGCGCACTTTGGGCGGGCTGGGCATTCATTTGGTTCGTAGTTTAATGGACGGCCTCGAGTACCGCCGTGAAAATGGAAAAAATGTGCTCACTATGCGGAAACGTATCCGCTAGTATCCGCCCCTGTTCTCCCGATTGGAGCCACCATGCAGATCAAAGAAAGCAAACAAGGCGAGGTCCTGATCCTCACGATTAGCGAACATCTCGACAGCGCGACCTCGACGGTTTTTGAGTCGCGGCTGCTGGGCCTGGTGGATCGTGGCGAACGCAAGATCGTCATCGACTGCGGCTCGCTCGAGTACGTGAACAGCGCGGGCCTGAAAGTCTTTCTCCTCGCCGCGAAGCGCCTCGAACCGCTGGGCGGCAAGCTCGTCCTCTGCGCGCTGGCGCCGAGCGTGCTCATGATTTTTGAAATGATCGGCTTCACCCGCATCATGAAAATCGTTCCTTCGCTGGACGACGCGCTGAAGGCGCTCGGCGGCGAAGCGACGCCCGCGTAGGGCGCGTCACCAGACCCCTTTGCAACTCGAAAATACTTTCCGGATCACAGGCGCCGGATGAAGGTCACGCTCTCCTCGCGGCTGATTACCTGGGTGGGCGTGCCGGCGGCGCTCGTGCTCGGTCTTGTCGTCTGGAACGCCTCGCGCCGGAGCTTCGATCGCGTGGCCGCCCAGACCGAGCAACTCTCGCGGCTGATGGCGCGCAGCCATGCATCGGACTTGGAAACCGAGCTGAGCCGGGTGCAAAAAATCCCGGAGATGATCGGCCGGACGCTGGAGACGGGACAATTCGATACCCCGGCGAAGATCGAGTCCTTTCTCCGCACAGTGGTGGAAAAGAATGCCGATATCTACGGGAGTTGCATCGCCTTCAAGCCGAACGGGCTCGGCCCCGATCTCAACGCTTACGCGCCCTATTACTATCGCGAGGCGGACGGGAAGGTCGTCTTCGAGCAACTGGCCAAGCCCGATTACAACTATTTCCAATGGGATTGGTACCGGCTGCCGCGCGACGACGGGAAGGCGATGTGGACCGAGCCGTACTTCGACGACGGCGGCGGCAACACGATCATGATCACCTTCTCGGCGCCGTTTCGCCGGGACGATTTGTTTTGGGGCATCGCGACGATCGACAAGGCCATGTCGCAATTAATGCGCGAAGGCCAGGCGGTGACGGTGGGCAAGACGGGGTATATTTTCATCGTGAGCAAGCAGGGCCGTTTCCTCACGTTTCCCGACGAAAGCAAAATCATGAAGGCGTCGATCCAGGACGTGAATGCGGTGCTCGGCCAGCACATGCTCTCGGGCGAGGGTGGCTTTCTGCGCACGCGCGATCCCTTGAAGGACCGCAGCGCGTGGATCGCCTACGCCCCGGTGCACAATGGCGACCTTTCGCTCGCCGTGGTCTACCCCGAGGACGAAGCGCTGGCGGACGCGCGGCACTTGCGCAACGAATTACTGGCCACAGGCGCCGCCGGGCTGCTCTGCCTGCTCGGGGTGCTGATTTTCATCGCGCGGACGACGAGCAAACCGATCGCCGAGCTGGCCCGCGCGGCCCAGCTCGTGGCCGATGGCGATCTCGAGCAGCGACTGAGCGTAACCGCGCCCACGGAGGAGGTGCGGAACCTGATGAACGCCTTCAACAAGATGACGCGCGATCTCCAGATGCGGATGCAGGAGCTGCGCTACACGACCACGGTGAAGGAGCGCTTCGAGGGCGAGTTGAATGCCGCGCGCAGCATCCAGATGAGCCTCGTGCCGAAACATTTTCCCGCCTTCCCGGGCCGGCCCGAGCTGGATGTGCACGCCCTCCTGCGCCCGGCGCGCGAGATCGGCGGCGATCTCTACGACTTCTATTTCCTCGATGAAGAATGGCTCTGCTTCCTGATCGGCGACGTGTCGGGCAAGGGCGTGCCGGCGGCGCTGTTCATGGCTGTCACGAAAACGTTACTCAAGGCGAGCTCGTCACGGAGCGGATCCATCGCGACAATGATCGCCCACGTGAACGACGAACTCTGCGAGCAAACGGATTCCGGCATGTTTGTCTCGCTGCTCTACGCGCATCTCAATACGCGCACCGGCGAGGTGGAGTTCTGCAACGCCGGGCATCCGATCCCGTATTTGCTCGGCGCGGATCACAGCACGCGCCCGCTGACGGGAGCGAAAGACGTGGCCGTCGGCGCGATGTCCGCGCTCGATTACCATGTCACCACCGTGCAGCTCACGCCCGGCGACACGCTCTTTTTCTACACCGACGGAGTGACCGAGGCGCTGGACCGCAGCGATCGTTTCTACTCGAATGCCCGGCTGGAATGCGTGCTCAACGATGTGGGTACATTAGCTGTCGAAAAAATTACGCGCGGAGTGGTGCGCGACGTGCGAACTTTCTGCGGTGAACGTGAACAAAGTGACGATATTTCCGTGATGGCCCTGCGCTGGATAGGGCCACCTTCCTCCCCTTCTTAATATCCAAATCTTAATCTTGTACTGCCCGCCGCAAACACCGAGGCTCTCCTTCGTTGAACCGGATCCAGAGTCAGATTGAGAGCAAGAGCCGCCCGCAGACCTCCCTTTGAAACACCCAAAATCCATGGCCGTTAAAAAGTCCGACATCATCCCCACGAAGCATTACGTCCTCGACACGAATGTCCTCATTCACGACCCGCAGTCGATGTTCCAGTTTGAGGACAACGTCGTCTGGGTGCCGGTGGAAGTGCTGGAGGAGTTGGATCGTTTTAAATCCGAATCCTCGACCCGCGGCGCCAATGCCCGCGAAGTGCACCGGCGCTTGAGCGAACGTTTCCGCACGACGGAGCAAATGCGTTCCGGTGTGAAACTCGAAAACGGCGGCTGGCTGCACGTCTACATCAACCCTGCGCTGAAGCACGAGGGCCACGACTGGAAGCTCATCGAGGAATCGCCGCGCAGCCGGCTGGCACTCACGCTCTTCCCGGACTTCGATTCCACGGACAATCGCATCCTGGCCAGTGCCGCCTATCTCGCCGACACGAAGGCGGACGGCGCGGTGCTCGTGACCAAGGACCTGAACATGCAGCTCAAGGCGCGCGCGCTCGGGCTGGATGCGCAGGATTACCGCACCGACCGCGTGGAGGACAACGACATCCGCCGCACGCAACGGCGCAGCGGCGCGGAGGAATACGCGGCCATCGATATTCCCGGCCACTCGGTGCAGGCCTTCGCCAGTTCGGAGCGCATCACCCTCCCGCATCTCGATATGCTGCTGCCGAACCAATACGTGCTGCTGCGCAACGAGGAAGAGCCCACGCATGGCGTGCCCGCGCGGCACCTTAGCGGCGGCGAGTTCGTCAAGCTGCACCACGACCACATCACCATTCGGGGTGGCCGCGGTCTCCAGGCCGCGAACCTCGGCCAGCGATTCCTGCTCGATGCGCTCTACGATCCGTCGATCACCCTCGTGACCGTCTACGGCAAGGCCGGCACGGGCAAGACGCTGCTCAGCGTGGGCGCCGCCCTCGAGCAGGTGCAGATGGGCGAGTACGAAAAGATGCTCATCACCCGCGTGATCATGCCCACCGGCCGCGACATCGGCTT
>NZ_JBDUCX010000047.1:0-33289 GCF_040003245.1 Chthoniobacter sp. | reverse complement strand
AGGGTTCGAGGCAGCGCTGGCGCACCTCCTCGGTCATGCCGGTGCCGGTGTCGGCGATTTCGATTTGCACGGCATTCTCGAGCGGGACGGTGCGCAGGACGATCGTGCCGCCCTCGGGCATGGCGTCGACGGCGTTGAAGACGAGATTCATCAGCGTTTCGCGCAGCTCGGCGCCATTGCCGAGGACGAGCGGGACTTTCTGGAGTTCCAATTCGATGCGAATGTCGCGACCGGTTTCGAGCGCGAGGCCGTGCCACTTCGGCTTGGTGAGCGGCACGACTTCCTCGATGATGTCGTTCACGTTCACGGCGGCGAAGACGTCGCTCTCCTCGCGCGGCCGATAGAAATCGCGCAGGCGGGAGACGACTTGCGAAGCGTCGCGACCGGCGGTGTTCATGGTCTTGAGGTAATCCATGAGCAGGGCGCGATCGTCGACCAACGCGGTGTTTTGCAGGAGCAGTTCGCTGTAGCCGATGATGGCCATGAGCGCATTGTTGAAATCGTGGCAGACGCCGCCGGCCATTTCGCCAAAGGCGCGGAAACGTTCCTGCTGCACGACTTGTCGCTGGCTGGTCTGCAGCTCGGCGAGGGCTTTTTGCAGCTCGGCGGTCCGCTCGGTCACTTTCAGCTCGAGGATGCGGTTTTGACCTTGGATCTCGAGATGCTGCATGCGCGCCTGGAGCAGGCTGCGCACGCGCATCTGCATTTCCGAGCTGTCGAAGGGCTTGAACAGGATATCGGTCGCCCCGGCGAGGAGCGCGCGGCGTTTGATCTGCGGGTCGTTCGAGCCGGTGAGCACGAGGATGGGCAGCACGGTTTCGCGCGGGAGATAATTGCGGATTTGTTCGACGAGCTGGATGCCATCCATCTCCGGCATCTCGATATCGGTGATGATGAGGTCGGGTTGGAAGGCCTCGAATTCCTCGAGAATGCGCGTGGAGTCGGCGAGCTTGCGCAGGTGCTTGAAGCGCAGGCGATCGAGCACGCTCTCGAGCAGGCAGAGACTGCGCACTTCATCGTCCACCAGCAGGATGCGGCCCTGGCGCAGAGTGTCCTCGTTCATGGGCGCCTCGAGTTAGGCGGCTTGCGGCTCGGGCTTGAAGCGGGGGCAGAGGCTGCCCACGGTGCTGAGCAGGAGATGGGGATCGACCGGCTTGGACAGGTAGCGCACGCCATTGCGCAGACCGGCTTCGCTTTTCGAAATGAGCGAGGTGACAAAGATGACGGGCACCTTGGCGAGCGTCGCAATGCCGGCCAATTCGCGCGCTACGGTGCCGCCATCCTTGCCGGGCATGTCCACGTCCAGCAGGATGATATCCGGGCGGAATTGCTGCGCGGTCGCCACGGCGGCGAATGAGCGATTTTCCTCATACACATCGTAACCCCCGACACGGTCAAGAATCGTCGCGACGAGGCGCGAGAGTTTCGGATCATCATCGACAACGAGTATTTTACTTTTAGCCATGCCGTCCGTTCAGAGCAGGCGCCGTTCGCTGTCCGATAGGGATACTAAGTATTTTCGCTACGTAAAACTCCCTACGTCAAAAGCAAGTACACAACAATCTCCCGTCGAGACGCTTACGCAACCATAATTAATTGGAATAAAAAATCACGCCCCTCACTTTTCCCGGCTCAAGCCGAGATGATGTGGTTGCGAATCGCATAGCGCACCAAGTCGCTGAAGGACTTGAACTTCAGCTTCTTCATGATCGCCGCGCGATGTGTTTCCACGGTCTTCACACTGATTCCCAGCCGATCCGCCACCTCCTTGTTGCTCGCGCCTTCGGCCAGCAATTGGACGATCTCTCGCTCCCGGTCCGTCAATCGACCCTCGGTGGCCTCGTCTTCGCCGCGCGGTTTCCCGTGGAGGAACTTGGCGAAAAGGATCTCGCCCACCTGCGTGGTGAAATACGGCTTATGCGCCTCCAGCGACCGCAAGGCCGCCTCGAGTTGCTCGCGACCATCCGTCTTGAGAATGTAGCTCCGCGCCCCCGCCTCAAAAACCTGGCGGATGAGTTCCTCGGTCTCCAAGCCCGTGAACATGAGGATCTCCGTCGCCGGCGCGATCTTCTTGATCTGCCGCGTGGCCTCCAGGCCGTTCAATTCCGGCATCGTCACATCCATCACCACGATCTGCGGGTGCAGGCGCTCGACCATCTCGACCGCTTCACGCCCGGTCTCAGCTTCTCCGCACACCTCCCAGCCGGGCAGCAGTTCCACCACGGCACGGACGCCCCTGCGCATCACTTGATGGTCATCGGCAATCAGCACTTTGGTCGTTTCCATATTTTCAAATTCAACTCTGTGAAAATTACGTCAAGAATCAGAGCTTCATCAATCACTTAGCTGCCTCAGCGGCGAATCAAATACATTCTATTTTGCGGGACGGCGCAAAATACACAGTTCCCCTACAACACTCAGCATGCGAACCGCTTTCATACGTCGTTCTCGATTACCTTTACGTAACCATAATCGAAGCCGGCTTCGTCGCCGGACGTATAACTTGAGCGATATTGTCGCTGCGCCTCTGTTACAGTTGTCCGCTCGTTGACCAGCGTGCGTCAGTTTATCGCGCAGAAATGAGGAGATTTCCTTTCCACCGCCCCGTGTGAAGCTTAACAAACCTAAAATGAAAGGTGCCCCCGCCCTCTTTCCAGTATACTCGGAATTCCTTCCGCCTTCCAGTCTCCTGAGCCAGACTCTCCCGCCTCCGGCCAGCACATGAAGAACGAGCTTTTCATCCTCATCGCGGAGGCGATCGGCGTCTATTTCCTCGTGCTCTGGGCGCATTCCTTGCGCAGCCGTGCTGGGCTCGCGTATTTCTATGCGCTCATTGGCGGGCTCACCGCCGTGATGTCGTGGGTCACCGATGCAGGCGTGAGGGTCAATCTGCCGCACGTCTCCCTCATGGTCGGCTCCACGGTCTTCTACACCGCGCTACTGCTCGGGGTGTTTGTGGTCTATGTCTTTGATGGCCCACGGGCCACGCGGGTCGCCATTTTCACGATTGCCGGTGTCTCCATCATGGTGCCGATCATCGCCTTGATCCTGCACCTGCAGATCAAGCTTTCGGATTCTCCGCCCATCGGCCATGTGCCGATCCCCAGCCTGCGCATCAATACCGCCTCCGTCTGCGCCACGGTGGCCGATCTCCTCTTTCTCGCCATCGCCTGGGAGTTCCTCGGCAAGCCGCGGATCAATCTCCCTTTGTGGCTCCGCTCCTTCCTCACGCTGCTGGGCGTCATGTGGCTCGACGTGATCCTCTTTTCCACGGGCGCGTTTCTCGGCACCCCCGCGTATGCCGAGATTGTGACCGGAACGCTCCTCAGCCGGCTCATCATCTCCGTCTTCGCCTATCCCTTCCTCTATCTCTATCTCAAGCATCAGAACCAAAAAGTCGGCCTGGCCATCGAGCATCGACCGGTCCTCTCGATCCTGAAAGAGGTCACCGAAGTGCGCCTCGAGCTCACCCTCGCCCAACAGGAAATCGAGCGCCGCAAGCAGGTCGAACGCGAAAAGGAAGGCCTCATCGAAGAGCTCCAGCAGGCGCTCAACGAGGTGAAGACCTTGCGCGGCATCCTGCCCACCTGCGCCTACTGCAAAAACATCCGCGACGAAGCCGGCGACTGGCACCAGCTCGAAGAGTTCATCCAAAGCCACAGCGAGGCGAAGTTCAGCCACGGCATCTGCCCGGACTGCCGCAAGGTCCACTTCCCGCAGATCCGCGAGGAACGGGTCTGACCCATTTTTCGGGCCATGGCATGCAGATTCTCCCCATTTTCCTTGCCGCAATAACCACCGTCCTCACGGGTTGCGCGGTGTTTCCCCGAAGTCCCTCCGTGATCGCCGGCAACTCACCGGACACGCTTCATTACGAGTCGCTCGCCTTCCCGGGATCCGAAAAGACGACCTTTGATGTGGGCAAAGGCGTGATTACGAAACGGTACCACGGCCATGATTGGGATGGGCACGATCCCGTGGTTCAACGGAGAAGGATGCCCAGCGAAGTGGAGTGGAAAAAGTTTTGGCAGACCATGGACTCTCTCCATCTGTGGGACTGGAAGGCGTCGTACTATGACCCGGACATGATGGACGGGCATGCGTGGCGGATGTCGTGCTGCATTCACTCGCACCGAATCAAAAGCGATGGGTCAAATGCTTATCCGAGGCTTGGTCATCCCCAGAAGACAACCTCCGACAACGCCGCTTTCTCGCGACTCACCAGCGCGCTCGAAAAGTTGGTTGATCCCGGCAATTGAGTGGTGCACTGCCGGTCGGCCAGCAGTGAGTCTCCGCAGCCTTCGCTATTGCCACCCTACCCCCGAACGCACAAAGGTTACAACCGCGAAGCTTACTCCATTTCCAGCCATGAGCCTTCCACCTCCGATTCCGCCACCCGCCCGGCCCGTCTTCGTCTGGATCATCTGCGGCTATTATTGTTTCACCCTCATCTCCGCCGGCCTCTCGCTGTGGCTCGTGCATTCCGGGCTTCTCCCGATGCCTCAACCGCAGCGCTCCTACTTCGCCTCATTGACTTGGGTCGACTACACCTGCACCGCCGCCATCACGGCGATCAATGCAGGAGGAGCGGTGGCGCTATTTTTCCTGCGCCGCGTGGCCACATATCTCTTCGCTATCGGGCTGCTCACGAGCATTTCCCTCCTGATCTATCAGATCGTCGCCAAAAACTATCTGCAAGCCATGGGCCCTGCGCTCCCCGGGGCGTTCGTCGGCTGGGCCATTCCCGTGGCCATCATCATTTACGCGCGGCACCTCACGAAGAACGGCGTCCTGCGCTAATTCGCCCGGCGGTGAATCGTTGCTGTCAGGTGTCTTACCCAAATGGGATAAGACATGAAATATTGAGCCCCTCTCGCACGTATTACCCATGATGAAACCACTCGCTCCCCTCTCCGTCTCCCTTTGCCTGTTCGTTACGTGTCTCCTGGCCGCGTCTCCGGAAAGTCGCGCCGAAGACCTCGCCGCCTTGCCGGATGCCACCGCCCTCCCTCGGCCCGCGCCCTGGAGCATCCTGGGTGAATGGACCGTCAGCCACCCGGATTGGACCGGCACCATGACCCTCACCGCGGACGGCACCTTCTCCCGCACGCAGGATCACGATTCCGGCCATTGGACCCTGACCGCGTTGCAGGACCGCGTCCTTCTGGTGCTGGCTTGGGACCATTGGCCGGCTGAAACGGTCACCATGATCACTCCGGATGAGTTCTCCGGCAAAGTCCGCGGCCAGGCGCAGGAGGGTGAGATGACCCTGCACCGGGTCCGCGGGCCGGCCGCCGGACCCGCCGCGTACGAGACGAGAACGTGGCGTCAGGGTGAGCCGCCCGTCCGCTTGATTCGCAAGGAAGAAGGCTTCTGCGCCCTCACCTCAGTCACCGGTAGCTTTCAAGGCGGCGGTGAGATCGTGAAAGTCTATGTCGCCGACGACGGATTTTGGTATCTCGGTGGCGAATCCCAGCAGGAAGGCGTCGCCGCGGAATGCATCATCGTGCGCTATCGCGGCCAGCAATGAACCTGCGCCCGCTCGTCGTTTAGAACGCTTCCAGTAATACCGTGGCCGACAAGAGAGGCGCAGACGCAGATTTCTGGGGAGCGCACCCGTCCCCGGGTGCTGGTTTCGGCGTCCCGCCGAAACGAACTTTTCCTCGCCGCCACGCACTCTCCATTTCATGACCACACCTTGCATGGAACCGCTCTAAATATACAAATGCGTCTGCTTTTATTACTGCTCTGCGGCGTGTCAGTTCTGACCTCGGCACACGGAGAGCTGTACCTCGCGAAAGAATCCCGCTCCCCGGACGGCACTGTCGTCTTCGCCATCATCTACGCGCCAACGGATCAGCACGTCGAAGGTTCGCCGGCGTGCTGCTTCGTCCACCCCAAAAGCAAGAAGCGGATCGGTAACATCTTCTATTTGGACGGTGTGGACGCCGACACCGCCCGGCCCGGCACCTATATTTTCGACCACTACCACCTCTTTGACTACGTGTGGTCTGCCGACTCGACCCATGTCGCTATTGTCTATAATATGCGGCACTCCAGCCGGATCTATCCCTTCCGTCGCCAGGGTTCTTCGTTCCAGCAGTTGCCGATGCCGGATCTAGTCACTCCGCTGGAGGAACGACTCCGCGGAACTTTACAGCAGGACCACAACACCTTCACCACCGCGAACCGATGGACACGCCACCACCGGCTCATCGCCACCATCACCCGCAACGCCCAAGTCAGTTCCAGCGGGAACGAAAGCAAGGACTGGCGGGAGCATTCCTTGCGCTCCACCATTTCCTTCGACGCCACCGGCAAGCCGCATGTCGAAGCCGCGCACTTCCGTGTTCAAATCACGCCCTGAGATTTTGCTCCCGGTATCAGTCGTTCTAGGAAAAACCGATGCAATCGTTGCCAACGATATGTCATCTAAAGTCGACAAACATTTAACGGCTCGCAGTCCCAAAGGTTTATACCGAGACGGGACAAGCGCGGAAAGTGAATGGGCTTGCCGACGTTCACTTTGAGGAGAAATGTGGAAGTCGTGGACGTGCGCCGTCATTCCAAGAAACTGCTGGCGGCAGCATTTGTCGTAGTCGTGGTTACGTTTCTCGTCGTTCCAATTTTTCCAGTGAGCAACAAACGAGGGACACAAGTTGTCAATGGAGACAATGCCTATCAATTGGCCCAAGGGTGTAAAATCTATGCGTTGGACCACGAGGGCCGTTTCCCAATGGATTTGAGCGAGCTAGAGCCGGATTACCTTTCGGACTTAAAGGAAAGGCGCTACTTGGTCGACAATCGCGTAACACCACTCGTGTTGAAGGACTGGAAGTTTTTCGGAGCCGGCTTCACCGAAAAAGACCCGCCGCCGATATTGATCGCTGCCCCTGATTTCTGGGTGGATCGAAGTTCGTTTTTCCGCTTTCGATCGTCAACATTCCGCGTTTACGTGCAATGCAATTCGACCGGCAGTTATGGCAAGGAGGCAGAGTACCAGAAGCTCCTGGCAGAAATGAACCGGAGAAGGTCGGCGATGCACGAGCCCGGCATGACACAGCCTGAAAAACCGTGATTCGGTTTCTTGTTTGAGATTCCGCAAAAATTCTCAAAATTTTTATATGTCATCTAAAGTCGACAGGTGTTGGTGCTGGTAGCGTATCGACGTTTCACTCGCCCTTCGGGTTACCTTGTGCTCTCCTTCTGGCGTGGCCGATTTGATTCAATGCAAAAACTGCGAGGAATCGGTTCCCGCCGAGAGCCGAACCTGCCCGCTCTGTGGCAAGCCGGTTGATCCTCTTGGCGATATAAAGGGGCTGCTGGTGGCTCTCGTCATCGGAGTCCCCCTGGGTCTTTGCGTGTTGTTCTTCCTCTTGCGGTAGCGGCTCATTGAGTGCAAATCCGGCTCGCGGTTGGCGATTTTGAGAATCCGCAAGATTCTCAAAGTTTCTATGAACCCAAGTCGGTTTGAGTTGCGACCCGGTCATGGTCCTGACGATTCGTCGGCCCACTCCAGGAAAATGGCGATGATCCGGTCGAGCATCAGCGGGCCGCCGCGCCCCTGAAATTGCGTTGGGGTGCGCTGGCAGACAATCCACTCGTCTTGGTGCTCCAGACGCTCAACCGTTTCAAACACCTTCGATTCCAGATCAGTGCCAGATAGGTTGATGTCGATCGACCATCCCGGGTTGTCGAGGGTGGTGATGGAAACGCCGCGATTGTGCTCCCATTCGCCATTGCACTGCGCAAGGTACCACCGCTGGAGTCGGGGGATGGCTTCTGAATTCACCGAGCGAATCTGAGGTTCCCAACGAGGCGGCGCAAGGGGAACTGCGGTTCGCCACCCGTGAGTGCGAAGGGATTACAACTCTGCCGCGAACTACATTCCTCTGAAGGTAGCCTTGGAAACCTGCCGGATTTGACAGATGAGGGAGAAGCGTCTACCGTCCGCGCTGCCTTGTGAGGGGTGGGATTTGGCTCCATTCCATATGGAATCGGGACGCGGGAAGAGAGTAGCTCGAAGCTCCCGCTTTGAATGAACCGAGAGAGCGAAGCAGCAGACATTCCCAGAGGATTGAGCGATTTATTGCCGGGACGGCGGTAGGCCGGACTACGATCCGGCGACCCAGGGGGCCTTGGCCCGCGCCTCTGGGTAGCACCCCAGTCCACCGATGAGTTCCGACCAGTTTCGACCCATGAATTTGAGCAGTTTTAAGAGGCATTACCACCGAACGCTGGGCTGGGTACACCCTGCTCCTGGCGCTCTTCTACAGAGGACATCCGACCAGTTCCGACTCATCGATGACCCCGCCCAGCGAAGCTATCGGGCGTCTGCGTCAGACGCCAAACGCCCTGCAGACGACATCCGGCGAGTTCCGGCTACTTCCGACTCAGGACCCCTATCACCTTTCGTCATTAACCTGACTGGCCCACGCGACCCCGGTTTCCACAAAGAAGGATGAATCAGGAACCAGACGAACCACCTCCGCCCGCCTCCGGGGTTTGCCCCCATTGCGCCATGGGCGTTTATGCCGCCCGTCTTCGCCCCGGCATGATCTGCGGTTCACCAAGCCTCGGCTCCTGCTTTCCTGCTTTCCTCATTCCTACTCTTTCTCCTCAAGCCTATCCGCCTCCACCGTCAGAACAATTCTCAGAGATGGTATCATCCGCTCACTCCAAATCGACCGCTCCACCTCAAATCCCACCCCTGTTTACAGAGGAAATCCCACCCGATCCCACCGGATTAAGCCTTTCGAAATTCCACGATCCTACCACCACCTTTTCGTGCTCTTTCGTGGACCCTCCGCCCCTTCTGCCGATCCAGAGCAATCGTGCCCAATCGTGCCCAGTCGTGCCTCCAATTTTTCCAGCTTCCACGCCCTGCGAACCGTCCCCAACCTCCTTTTCTCAAACTACCTCTAGCAACGCATCGCCCGGGAGGTTATTCACGGCGCCGCTGTTTCTGTGATGTCCCCCACCCTTTTTTCCTGTCGTCGTTCCGCAGCACGTTGCCTGACCGCTGCGGGTGCCCTTCTTTTCCTCGCTTTGGCGGGCGTGTCGCACGCCGGCGTGGACCCCGGCGAATATCTGATCAGCGAAATGAATTGCGCTGCCTGCCATGATCCCGGGCCAGTCAAGGGGCGCCTCGCTTCCCGTCCCTCGCCGCGGCTGGACGTCGCCCATGGCGTCAAGGCGACCCCGCAATGGCTGCGCGACTTCTTGCTGAATCCGCAGAAGGAAAAGCCCGCCACGCTCATGCCGGACATGCTGGCCAGCCTGGACGAACCGGCCCGTGCCGAGGCCGCCGAAGCCCTTACCCATTTCCTCGTCTCGCTGCGCGGCTCGGCCAAGCCGCAGGCCATCGGCCAAAGCGCGGCGGCCACCAATCTCGGCCGCACGCTTTATCACACCGTCGGCTGCGTGCAGTGCCATGCGCCGGAGGAAGCCCCTCCCGGCAAGCCGGACGCGAAGGACGGGCTCGCTGAACTGGCGAAAACCTCCGTCCCCTTGGGCAATCTCGCGAAGAAATACACGGTCTCCGAGCTGGCTGAATTCCTTCGCGATCCGCTGAAATCCCGCCCCGGTGGGCGGATGCCGTCGCTGAAGCTCAACCCCGCCGAGGCGCGAGCAGTGGCCATGTATCTCCTGCGGGCCCAAGCCCCATCCGGCAACGCCGCCCGCCTGCCCGGCCTCAGCTACGACTACTACGAAGTGCAACTGCCCGAGTTGCCGGTCTTCGATCGGCTCACCCCGAAAACCTCCGGCAACGCCGACACCTTTTCTCTCGCTGTCGCCGAGCGGAAGAATGATTTCGCCCTGCGTTTCCGGGGAGTCATCACTATCCCCAAGGACGGCGAGTACGAATTCTTCACCAAGTCCGACGACGGCTCGCAGCTTTTCATCGATGACCAATTGGTGGCGGACAACGGCGGCATCCATCCCGATATCGAGCGCAATGGAAAGATCACCCTCACCGTCGGCGAGCACTCCATTCGCGTCGTCTATTACGATGGCGGTGGGCAAACCGCGCTCAAGGTCTCCTGGAAAGGCCCCGGCATCGGCAAGAAGGAGATTCCCGCGAACGTGCTGTCCCACGAAGGCCAGGCCATGCGGCCGGTGGGCGATGCGGAATTTGCGGTCGATGAGCGCAAGGCGGCCGCCGGCGCCAACTACTACGTTTCGCTGCAATGCGCACGCTGCCACGGCAATCTAACGGGCAAATGGGCGATCGATGCCATCACGCCCAATGCCAAACCGCTGGTCCAGCTCAATGGCCGCCAGCCCACCGGCTGCCTGGGCACCAAGGTGAAACCGGGCGTGCCCCGTTTCGAAATCGGCGACCGCCAGCGCGTCGTCATCCTCGCCCAGCTCGGCGCGCAGGCGGCGCTCAGCGCCGCGCTCACGCCCGAGCAGCAAATCATCCGCACCATGACGGTGATGAACTGCTATGCCTGCCACAACCGCGACCGGCGCGGCGGTCCCGAAGGTCTGCACCGCGAGTACTTCGCGAATGTCGGCGAAGTCGATCTCGGCGATGAAGGTAAATTTCCGCCCCACCTCAACGGCGTCGGCGCCAAGCTGCGCCCTGAGTGGATCAAGACCGTGCTCGCCGAGGGCGGTGCGGTGCGGCCCTACATGGCCACGCGGATGCCGCAATTCGGCGCGGCCAATGTCGGCCATCTGCCCCCGCTTTTCGACCAGGCCGACTCCCGCCCCGACGCGACGCCGCAGCCCGATGTCTTCGCCCCGGGCGTGGCCGTGGACGCCAACAAAGCCGGCCGCAAGCTCATCGGCGTCGGTGGCCTCACCTGTATCTCGTGCCACATGTTCGCCGGCAACAAGTCGCTCGGCGTGCCTGCGCTCGATCTCGCCACCGCGGGCGACCGGCTCAAGTTCGACTGGTTCCGCCGCTACCTGCTCGATCCTCAGTCGCTCCGCCCCGGCACGCGCATGCCAGCCTTCTGGCCGAACGGCGAGGCGTCCAACAAAGACATCCTCCACGGCAACACGGAGAAGCAAATCTTCGCCATCTGGAGTTACCTTGCCCGCAAGAATTTCACCGATCTGCCGCCCGGCTTGATCCAGGGCAAGATGGAACTCGTCGCCGACAAGGAAGCGATCATCTATCGCAATTTCATCGAGGGCGCCGGCCCGCGCGCCATCGGTGTCGGCTATCCGGAAAAGGCCAACCTCGCCTTTGATGCCGACGACATGCGCCTCGCCCTCATCTGGCAGGGCGCGTTTATCGACGCCGCCCGCCACCGCACCGGCCGCGGACAAGGCTTCGAAAAACCACTGGGCAGCAACATCGTGCCGGGCCCGTCCGGACCGCCCTTCGCGGTGCTCGATAGCGAGAGCAGCGCCTGGCCCAAGGACTCGGGCAAGGCCGCCGGCTGGCAGTTCCACGGCTACGCGCTCGACGACCAGCGCCGGCCCACCTTCCGCTACGGCTGGAACGGCCTCAGCGTGGAAGACTATCCCGTGGCCGTCGCCAGCGGGAACGATGCGAGCTTCCACCGCACCATCACTGTGCACGCGGAAAAACCCGTCGAGCGGCTTTTCTTCCGTGCCGCCGTGGGCAAGCGCATCAAGGTAACCGACGGCGTCTTTGCCGTCGACGAGACGTTGAAGCTGAAGTTCCCCGGCGCGAAGCCGATCATTCGCGGCAGTGAAGAGAAGTTTGAATTACTCGTCCCGCTCACCTTCACCGGAAGCGAGGCGAAACTCCTCGAGGAAATCACCTGGTAAGCGCCCTTGAGAGCATGCTGAAAATCTACTATCCTTTCACCACTTGCCATGAGCCTGACCGAAATGAAGGAGTCCGCAAAGCAACTCACTCCCATAGAGTTGGAGGAGTTGGCGTTGCACGTCGAGTTTCTGCGACACACCGCGGACCCGGCCTGGCGGGAGGAGATACGGCGGCGGGCCGAAGTTACCGAAGGATGGTCTTCCGAGGAGCAAGTGAAGGCCTTGCACGAGCGCCGGAATATAGAAGGACTTTGAAATACCGGTTCTTTGTCGCAGACGATGCGCTATCCGTGTTTGGGGCCGCGACCCCACGCGAGCGGGCCGTGCTCACGGACCACATTGAGCATATCGCCGCTTTTCCTGAAAACTGTGATCTTACCTGGACCCTTGGTGGATTCGATTTTTGTGCCAGGCGATTTGGGCGTTGGAGCATCACCTACCGTGTCGACGGTCCCGTGAAACACATCTTCATCCTTTCTATCGATAAGCTGACCCTCCGCTGACTTTCCCCCGATGCGCCATTTCTCATTTTTCCTCCTCCCGGCATGCCTCTTCGCCGGGCGCTTGTTGTGCTCTTCTGCTTTCGCGGATGACACCGCCACGCCCGCGCTCAAGGAAGCGGAAGCGCAATACTATCGCATCGTGACTCTGCCGGTTCCCGAGGGCGTCTCGCTGGAGGCGGGCGCCCTGCAATGGATGGGCAAGGGCCGCCTCGCCGCTTCCACCCGGCAGGGCGACATCTATTTCGTCGACAACACCCTGGAAGACCCGCCCGCGCACTTGAAGTTCACCCAGTTCGCGAGCGGGCTGCATGAAGTGCTCGGCATCACCGCGAAGGACGGCTGGATCTACGCCACGCAGCGCGGCGAAGAGACGCGCATGAAGGATCTCAACGGTGACGGGCGCGCCGATCTCTTCGAGACCGTCGGCGATCCGTGGGGCATCAACGGCGATTACCACGAGTATGCCTTCGGCTCGAAGTTCGACAAAAAGGGCGACCTCTGGATCGTGCTCTGCCTCACCGGCTCCTTCAACAGCAACAGCCCGTTTCGCGGCTGGTGTTTTCGTCTCACGCCCGATGGTAAATGGGTGCCGACGTGCAGCGGCATCCGCTCTCCCGGCGGGATCGGTACCGATGCCGATGGCGTGATGTTTTACACCGACAACCAGGGGCCGTGGAATGGCGCCGATGGACTCAAGGAGTTGCGCCCCGGCTATTTCATGGGGCATCCGGCGGGCCTGAAATGGTTCGACGATCCCGCGACCAAGGAGGCCATTGCCGCCTCCGGCCTCAAGAAACCGCAGGAGCCCGAAAGCGGCAGCCGCATTTACAAGGAGGCGAAGCGCATTCCCGAGTACATGCCGCCGGCGATCATGTTTCCGTATCCCGAGATGGGACAATCGGCGAGCGGCTTCGTCGCCGACACGACTGGTGGTAAATTCGGCCCGTTTCAAAAGCAGCTCTTCGTCTGCGACCAATCGCACAGCACCGTCATGCGCGTCTTCCTCGAGAAAGTGAACGACCGCTTCCAAGGCGCCTGCTTCCCTTTCCGCCAGGGTTTCGACTCCGGCAATCTCACCGTCGAATGGGCGGATGACGGCTCACTCTTTGTCTACGGCACCGATCGCGGCTGGGGCGCGCGCGGCGGGCATCCCTTCGCCCTCCAGCGGCTCGTGTGGACCGGCCAGGTGCCCTTCGAGATTCACGAGATGCGCGCCCGGCCCGACGGCTTCATCTTCACCTTCACCAAGCCCGTTGATCCGCAGACGGCGGCCGACCCGAAGTCCTACACGATCAAGACCTACACCACGATCTTCCAATCCAGCTACGGCAGCCCGAAAGTGGATGAAACAACGCCCACGATCAAAAGCGTGACCGTGGCACCCGACGGCTTGAGCGCCCGCCTCGTGGTCGATGGCCTGATGGAAGGCCACGTCCACGAGTTGCATCTCCCCGGCGTCAAGTCCGCCACCGGTGAACCCATCCTGCACCCGGACGCCTACTATACGCTCAATCAAATCCCGGCGAACTGATCGCCCCATTTGCTATTTGCTATCTGCCATTTGCTCTCCCATCACCACCACATCATGACCACCACCCTACGCCTCCTCGCCATCACCGCCCTCGCTCTCAGCCTTCCCGCCTGCGCGAGCGCCCCGAAGAAATCCGCCTCCTGCTGCGCCGCCGGCGACTCCTCCTGCAAAGCCCCCATGGCGAAGAAAAAGGCGAACTAACGCCCTACCCGGTCACATCGCATTGACCGCTCGCGGGGTGAGCACGAATTGCTCCCCCTCGCGGGCTGCTTCCACGCGCAGGCTGCCGCCAGCCTTCTGCGCGACCTCGCGGGCGTGCATCAGCATGTTGGAGACGTAGCGGTCGTCGTGGGCCGGGTCGTGGTGGAAAAGAAAGAGCCGCTTCACGCGGTTGTTCAGCGCGATCTGCACCACGTCGTCCACGCAGCCGTGCCCCCATCCCACGTGCGCCTTGTATTCGTCGGCGCTGTATTGGGAATCGAGGATCAGCACATCCGCATCCGCGATAAATTCTGCGATATTTTTTTCGAGGTTCCGCGGCAGCGCCCCGCCGTGGGCTTTGTCCGTGTTCTCGTTGAAGGATTCGTTGTCCGGCAAATACACGATCGTGCCGCTGGAGGTGATGAGCTTGTAACCGACGCACACCCCGGGGTGATTCGAAAAGCAGGCCTCCACGCGCACCGTGCCCACATTGAAGGTCATCTCCTTGAGTTCCTCGATCACGATATTCCCCGGCATTTGCTTGAGGGCGATCGGGAAGTAGGGGCTCTCCATCTGCCCCGCGAGCGTCGACGCCAAGCCTTCGCGCGCCCCTTCGTAGCCGAGAATGTGCACGCGATTGCGCGCATCGTAGGCCGGCAGGAAAAACGGGAAGCCTTGGATATGATCCCAGTGGGTGTGCGTGATGAGCAGGGTGATTTCGATCGGTTGCCCGCGAAACTCCGCCGCCAGCGACTCGCCCAGTGGCCGGATTCCCGACCCCGCATCCAGAATGATGATCTCGCCATCGGCGCGCACTTCTACGCACGAGGTATTGCCGCCAAAGAAAACCGTCGTCTGGCCCGGTGTCGGGATCGAGCCCCGCACACCCCAGAATTTCACCACCGTGGACTGGTCCGCCACGGGCTTCGGGTTCGGTGCCGGCGCGGTTGCCGCGGGCGCCTTGGTTTCCCCGCGCATCGAAGTCGTCTTGTCCAAGGCTTCGCGCAATTGCGCCAACTCGACCGGCTTCACCAGAAAATCGTCCGCCCCCGCTTCGGCCGCACTCTGCCGGTCCGAGGGAAAATCGCGCCCGCTGATCACAATGATGCGGGTGTCCTTGGTCGCTGGGTTCTCCCGCACCGCGCGGCAAACGTGGAACCCGTTGCTGCGTGGCATCAGTAAATCACACAGGATAACATCCGGTCGATGCTTGAAGGCCAGCTCTACGCCCTGGTCGCCATCCACCGCCTCGATGACCTCCCATTTGGCACGGCGCAACGCTTCCGCCGCGGGTTTGCGGCAAATCTCGTCGTCATCGATCAGCAGGATCGTCTTCATCAGGAAATGCCGGAGGGTAGCTGATTCGTAGAGATAAGTAAGAGTGCCACTGGGCGGATGTCCAAGTAGGAGAAGAGGAATTACGGCATTTCGTCGAGCCTCCTTTTTATCCGTGGCGGCATCGGGCTTGTCCGGCGAAAAGCCATCCGCTAGCCTTCGCACCCATGAACGTGCCCAACCTGCGCAGCCCCTACGCTCAAACCAGCGGGATCTCCTACTTCCCTCGCATGCTCGATAAAATCCGCCTGCACGCCGCGGGAAAGCTGCCCCAGGACTACCAGGCGAACCTCGGCGGCGGGTTCGACGGACGGGCCATTAGTTTCCTCTGGATCGATTACCCCGCGCTGGTCGAGCGGGTGAAGCAAGGCGGCAGCGACGATGAAATCTTTGCCTGGGCGGTGGCCCAGGGCCGCCAGCCCAGCCCCGAGGAAATCGAGATTTGGAACGAATTCATGCGCAAGCGCGGCTGGAACGACGAATCCTCCGCCCGCTTGGTCATCCGCAAGCGCGACGGCGGCCTCGAAAACCGCGACGACGTCCAGACCTTCTTCGACTACATCGACGCCGACGAAGGTCGCCCGGTCGAGAAGCGGGGCTGAACCGCCGAGGCGCGGAGAATGATGGGGGGTCAGGTTCAATCTCATAGAGAAGTAAATTTCTTCCCTCTGCTCCGCGTCTCTGCGGTTCAATCTTCTCCAGCCTCAGCGCTGATAGATCGGTAGGAAGTGGTCCTTCACCGAAAGGCTCAGCACCGCCATCGCCGTGGCATAGACCTTTCCGCCCTGCCGCTCCTCGCCGTTGATCCCCTCCCACCATCCTTCGCGCGATTGCAGTGGCAGCAGTAAATCCGCGACCAGTCGCCGGGCCGCATCCGCGTGCTTGCCCCCGCGCTGATACATCCCCTGCGAGTAATAGTAAGTCGTGTAGAAGAACCAGCGCTCCCCCGGTCGAATGCCGTCCTTGAGCAACCGGTCCGACGCCCCCTTGACCTCCTCGGTGTCATATTGCCCGCACACCTGCATCGCCAGCAGCCCCTCCGCAGTTGTCGAAATCTCCCGGCCCTTCGTCTGGTAACCGAAGCCTCCCATTTTCACGTTGCCGCGATTTTCCGTGTCCGGCTGGTACAACCGCCGGATGTATCCGACCGCGTCATCGATCGCCGCCTTCGGCACGTCGAGCCCGGCATTCTTCGCCGCTCGCAAGGCCATCGTCTGCCACACTGTCACCGACATGTCCGAGTCGCCCGAGTCTGGCGAATAGCGCCAGCCGCCGCGATTGCTGTCGTTCTTGGAGACCTTCTGCGACCGCAAAATCAGGTCGATCGCCAGACGGCACTTGTTCCGGATCACTTCATCCTGCGCGGCGTCTCCGCCCATGCCGAGCATCTCCGAGAGCATCAGCGTGGTGATGCCGTGCCCGTACATCCGCGAGCCATCGGCCTGCCCGAAATAACCGTCCTTTTCCTGTGCGTCCGGCCGCAGCACGAAAGCGAGCGCCTTGCGCATCGACTCCCCTTCCGGTGTCGGGTCGGAAGGCTGATTGCCGCAGGCCGCCATGGCCAGGATCGCCAGTGAAGTCATCGCCGTCTCATGCCGCATCTTGTTGTGAATGCCGCCGCTCCCCGGATCCTGGGTCGACATCAAATACCGCGTCGCCTTCACCATCGCCTCGTCCACTTTATCTTCCGCCCGCAAAGTCATCGCCGGCAGGATGAGCATCACGGCCATGACTTTCCGCGCTATCGCTTGCCATCCGAAACCCCGTTGCTGATTCGGCAATCCCATCACGGCTTCTTCGATTTCTCGGCAATCGCGCGGTAGTACGTCTCGACCTGGTTGCGATATTCGCCCGCCATTCCTTCGCGCTGGCCCTGCGTCAATTGCTCGGCCATCTGCTTCGGCAGTTTGCCCCAATCGCCCGCCTTGTTTTTCGCCTCGCCCAGCAGCCCGTGCGGGCCACTCGTTCCCGGCGACTGCGCCCCGCCTTTCGACGCCGCCTGCAAGCTTCCCTGCTGCGGGTCGCCCGGCTGATTCGGCGCGCCCGCTTCCGACCGCGCCGCGCGCTGCGCCGCCGCCGCTGCCTGGGCCATGGCCGCTTGCGCCCTGGCCGCCGCACTCGACTGCGGCGCCGGCTTCGATCCCGCCGATTGCGCGGCGGAATTCTGCGCCGACTGTGAATTCTGTTGCGAAGCCTGCGCATCCTGCGCCTGCTTCCCCTTCTGGTCACCGCTTTTCCCGCTTTGCTGACCGCCGGCTTTCGCCTGCTGCTCTTCGCCATCGGCATGCGAATTCAAGGCCGCGTCGAGTGCATCCAGCGTGCGGGCCATCCATACTTGTTCCTGTGGTGTCGCAAGAGCCGCCGGAATAGCATCCGCCTCCGCATTCTGCGGGCTGGCCTGATCGGCCTGTGCCGTTTGTGCGGCCTGGCCACTCTGCCCTTTTTGCGGAGTCGCAGCCTGTCCGGCCTGCGCCGCGGCGCTCTGCTGTGATTGACCGTTCGCCTGTTGGGCATTGGCCTGCTGACTATTATTCGCCGGCTTTGCACCGGCCTGTTGAGCGTTGGCTGGTTGAGAACTCGGCGGTTGCTGGCCATTGGCTTGCTGCGCCGCCTTGCTTTGCTGGGACGCTGCTGCCTGTTGTTGTTGTTGCGCTGCCGCATTGGCTGGGGCCGCCTCCGGCTGTTTCTCCTGCCCTGGCGGTTGCACATCGGCTGATGCCTGCGCGGGATTGGCCATCGCCGACAGCTTCTCGAGAGACTTCTGCAATCCGGCATCTGCGGCATTCACGGCGGGCTGTGCTTGCGCCGCCTGTTGCGCTTGCTGTAGCGCCTGTTGGGCATCCGGCACCTGCTGTTTCGCCGTGGCCTCGATTTGCTTGCCGAGTTGGTCCAGTTGCTCACCCGCCACTTTGTTTTCCAAGCGCGCTTCATGTCGCGCCGCGCGCTGCACATCGTCGGCCGCCTGCCCCGCCGTTTTGCCAATGGGCGTCTGTTGCTGCGCGGCCTGCGTCAACGCCGGGTTGTTTTGCGCGGCTGGGGGCTGCCCCGGCTGGGGTGTGGCGGCCTGCTGGGGATTGCCATTCTGCGCCGGTTGTTGCGCATTAGCCTGCTGCCCATTCGGCTGCTGGGCATTTGGCGCGTTGGGCGCATTCGCTTGAGGGTTCTGCTGTGCCGCCGCCGCAGCGGCTTGCGCTTTTTCCTCCGCCGTCATCTTCTGGACGTTCTGCGCTACGTTATTCTCCTGGGCACTGGCCTGCTTGAGTTGTTCCGCCGCGCCTTTCAAGGTGTTCTGCGAGATGGCGCTCAATTCCTTCTGCATCTGCGGGTTTTGCGGCAACGCCTTCTCCAGTTGAGCCAGCATCTCCTCCGGTGAGGCCTGCGCCAGCTTCGCTATTTGCTCCGCCTTGGCGTAATCCTGGTCGAGCTGCTCCTTCACCCCATTTTGCTGCTCGGTCGCGCGGAGGGCCAGGCGGGTCTCGTCCGGTTTTCCCTGATCCAGCGCGTCGTAGTGTTCCGCCGCCTGTTTGAGCGCCTGCGCGAGCTTCTGTTGCTGCTCCGCGGCTTGGTTGAGCGCCTGCTCCTGCGTCGCCGCTTTATCGCTCTTCGCCGCCAGCGCAAGGTCTTCTTCCGCCCGTTGCGGCGGCTCGCGAAGCATGGCCACGGTATCGTCCGCATCGCGGGCCCGATCCCGCCCTTCTTTCTTCAAGACGTCCTGTTGGTTTGCGTCCGCGCGCAAGGCGTCTTTCAGCGATTCCACCTGCTGGTTCAGCCGCTGTTGCTCGGCGAGCACCTGTCGGGCATCCGCTTTCGCCTCGTCCGGCAATTTCTCGGAAGCCTGCTGCGCCTGGTTCGTCGTTTTGTCCTTTAAATCGTCCGTCTTTTTCGCGAGCTGCTTCATCGTCTCGGCCAGCGTCGGCGTCTTTTCGGCGAGGCTCTTCCGGGCCTGCTCCATCGGCTCGCGGAAAAGTTCGAGCCCCTTCTTCAGATACTCCGCCAATTGATCCGCTTGATCCTTCGCGCTCACCGGCGCGCGGCCGATGTTGAAGCGCTCATCCATCTCGCGCTGGAGAGAGCGTGTGAACTCCTGGTTCTGCGCCTCCCCCAAGATCTTCTGCGTCGCCTGTCCCAGTGCCCGGCGCTCCTCGAAGTCCAGCGCCCGACCTACCTCCTCCGGCAAAACCCGCAGCCGCTCGCCCAGCCACGCCCAGTCATGTGGGCTCGTCGTGCGCGATTTCGGATTGTAAATCTCCCAGCGCTCGCCCACCGCGAGGTGCTCCACGCCATCAACCAGTTCCTGCAAGACGTGTCCACTTTCCAGCACCCGGAAATTCCGTTCGATGGCCTGCAGATCCTTGGCCCAAGTTTGCGTCTTTTCGCCCGCGACTCGGTCACGCAACGCTTGCAGCACGCGCGTCGTCAACCGCACATCATTGACGAAATAACTATCCGCATCCGGGCGCCATTCCTCGACGTCGCCCCGGCTTTTCCAGGCATCGAGATGCGCGGCCCAGCGGCCATCGATCAAGGTATTCCCGACCTCCACCGGCATCCGGTCGTTGCGTAACAGCCGCTCATTGTCCGCCCGCAATTGCTCAAAGCTGCTATACGTCGCCTCCGCTTCACGCTCCATCACCTTGAGCACTTCCACCGTCTGCGGACGCGAATCCCGCGCCATGTCGAGCGCCTGGTGCGTGGCATCGGTAATCGCTTGCGACAGTTCCATCGTCGGCCCCAGCAACTCGACGCCCGGTTTCCCGGCAAGAGCGGTTTCCAGCACCGTGCGCCGCTTGTTCAGCAGCTTTTGCAAATTGCGCATCCGGTCGGCCATGGCCCGCGTCCCGTGTTCCGCCGCACCCCCGGAAAGATCTTCCAGCCCACGCAACTCCGCCAGCACCACGCGCAAGCGATTCGCCACCGGCGCCCATTTCTCGGTATCCGTACCGCTCTGGTGGGCCAGGCTTTGCAACCGCTCCTGCTCTTGCGCCACCACCTGCAGATTCTCCTGTAGCACATCGATCTCCTCCGACGTGAGCGTCGTCCGGCAACCGTCCGTCGTCTGCCGCAGGATCTGCTCTGCGCGCACGACCCCGATCAAAGCGTCATTCATGAGTTCGCGCGCCATCGGCAGCGCCGGATTATTCCCCAGCACTTCCAAATTGCGCCGCGCCGCCTCGATACCCACGCGGTTCGCCCGGGCCAGCGCCCTGCCGATCAATGCGAGGTCGCCGCTCTCATGCCCGGCCGCCGCGTCGCGCAGCACCGTCGCGAGCTGCTTCATCGCGTCCGCATTCTTCTGTACGAGATCTTCAACGCTCGCCGAGGCGGGCATCAGCACCTGCTTGCGCTGCGGGTCGCCATCGCCCAAACGGTCGAATTGCAGGCGCGCCTCGCTGGCCTGCTTCACCAGCGCCGCCGCCGCGGTCTGCTCGGTCTTGAGCATCTCGAGTAGCTGCCCGTAGGAGCCCAGCGCCTGCAGTCGTTTCGTCTCGAAGCCCGCGGCCGTGATCGTCACTTGCAGCGGGCGCGACTCCGCGCGGTTGCCCTTCAAGTCCAAGGCCACCAGTTTCATCGTCACCAAATCGCCGGGCTTCACCCCTTGCTCAAACAGGTCCCAGCGCCGCTTCACTTTCGTCTTTACGCCGGAGTCCGTGGCCAGCGTTGTCTCCTTCCACTTCCCGTCATTGATCTTCACCATCTGCGAGACCTTCGCCAGCGCGAAGTCGTCCGAGGCCGATCCCTGCACGTCCACGATCTCGTTCGAGGGCAGGATCAGATCTTGTTTCGGCAGCTCCAGTTCGACTTGCGGCACCAGATCCGGCTCCGCGCGCAGCTCATATTCCGGGCTGAATTTGTTCTCAAATCCGCTTTCCGCTCCCACAAGATGCACCCGATAAATCCCCGAGGCATCGATCGGCACTTTGGCCGTCAGCATATCCCCCTGCATGACCAACGGCACCACGATGTTCTTCTTCCCCTGCTCGATCCGCAGCTCCGCGTCGCGCACTTTCTGGTTCGTCCGCAGACGCAGTTCGACCTGCGAACCCTCCAGCGCCGTGATGTCGCCGTTCTCCTCGGTCACCGTCTTCGGTTCCAGCTTCGCGTAGCCGGGATAGGTGTAGGCCTTTTGGAACTCCACCACTGCCGGGCGCGCCACCGCTTCGAGCTGATACTTCTTCGTCAGCGCATCGCCCGCCCGCACGCGGTAAAAGACATTCTCGCGCCCGACTTGGATGGTGGCGGAAAAGCGGTCGCGCGCCAGCGGCGTCATCGGCACCACTTCGCGTCCCCCGCTCGGGGTGAAAGTCTCGAGCGTGGCCTTGTTCGACGACTGTCCGGAAAGCTCGATGATCAGCGGCAGGGTATCGCCCTGCGCCACGCGCATCTCCGCGGGCGAAGGCTCGACGATTTTCACCTTCACCTTCGAGACGCGCGCAAAGTTCGCCATCGGCAGCAGCGCGCGCATCATCAACGTGCCAAATTGAAAACCCGTGAGCGCAAACGCCACCACGCAAGCCGCGCCAATACCCGCGGCGATGAACGCATAGCGCCGGAGCAGCGTGGTCGGGAGCAATTGCTCCACGTCCAGCTTCTCCACCCGCGCCGCCACGTCCGTCTGCACCAGCGCCCGAAACTGCTCTGAATCGAAAACCGCTCCCGGCGCCTCGTCGCCCAGCTCCACGGCCGACAGCAGATCCTCGCGCAGCTTCGGCTCCGCATGCTCGATCAGCCGGGCCAATTGCCGCGACCCCGGGGCCCGGAGCAGCAGGCGCCAGCAAGAGCGCCATTCCACCACGATGATCGCCAGGTACGCCCCGCCGCTCAGCGTCCACCGGACCGCATCCGGCAACACAAACGCCCAGTCCATAAACGCCACGACCATCATCGCCACCAGCAGCGTCGCCACCGCCGCATAGATCCCCCGTCGCACGATCAGCTTCCGCCGCCGCTGGGCAAAGGCCTGCAGTTTCTCAAGGATCAGCGGATCGATAGGTGTGCTCAATGGGGTTCGGGGATCAGTATTCCCAGAGGTTAACTCTTCTCCAATGGAATTCTTTGCCATGGCTAGAGAGAAACGGTCATCGGTGCCCCGAAGATCGCTCACGATGATAGCGCGGTCGGACAAGGGCGTGGAACATTTTCACCCCATCCATAAGCACCCATAATAATGCGATTCTTAAAGGCTTGTCAGAAAAAAATTCAACCTTGAATAGGCTTTATAAGCCTTGATTTACCTTGAATGGCGACCTCCGACCCATCAGCCGGACCTCAATTGTTCCACGCTCTTGAATTACACCTCTCCGAGCAGAATGCACTCTAGTACATAGAAATCCGTTTGTCAACACAAATCTTCGTGCAAGCAGGCCTTATGCGCAGACGCATCCCGGATACAACGGAAGCGGCCATCATGGGCGCGGTGGCCGGGTGCTCTGTGCAATCATCAAAACGCAGCGGAAGCCGACCGTGTGGAGGCGGGCGGCGGGGTCGCGGGAAGTACGAAACGACGACAGGAGAACTTCACGGTTAGGGTCGTACCACGAGGCGCCCCGCTGCACGCGATCTCTTGGGCCCGGGCCGAACAAATCCTCGCACCACTCCCAAGCGTTGCCACCCAGGTCACGGAGCCCAAACCGATTCGGCGGAAAACTACCCACGGGCGATGTCTGTTCAAACTTATCGATCTCGAGCGACGGGCCATAGTTTCCGGCGCCCTTCGGCGGCGGCCATTGACCACCCCACGGAAATGTCTCGCTGATCTTCCCGCTTTTCTCCGCCGGCGACATCGCCGCACGCTCCCTTGCCCCAATCCCCACCGCACAGCTCCACTCATGATCGCTCGGCAGCCGGTACTCGTCCAGCGGACCGATCGCCCCTGCGCCCCGCTCTTTATTCGTCAGCCACGCGCAAAAGGCTTTCGCATCCTGCCAACTCGCCATGAGCGCGGGATGAGTCGGCCCTTGCTCAAAGCCCGCACTCGGCCAATCCAACCCGCTGGCTTTCGCGAATACTTCGTAGTCTTGCACTCGCGTCTTCCAGACGCTGAAGAGCACGCGCTGCCCCTCCGTGGGGCCACCGGCAATCGGCACAGGGACAAACTTCATTTCGAGAGAATTGACGAAAGGCGATTCCTTGGTCACTGATGCCAGTCGTTTCGCCATCACTTCCTTCGCGGCGGGTGCAGGAATCAAAGGAGCCTGCGCCGCCTTCAGATCGCTACCGCTGGAAATCATCAGGACACAACGGAAGCCGAAGGCGCCGTTGTACCAACTTCCTGGCGCGTAGTGAAAACGGCTCGACGACAAAGCATAGCCACGGTCGTTGGCATTCCAACAACCACCCCGGAGGACACGGTCATTCTGTTGCGTATCGAATCGATCCTCGCACCATTGCCACACGTTGCCTCCCAGATCAAAAAGGCCATATCGGTTCGCCGAAAAACTGCCCACCGGCGACGTATATCCAAACTGATCGGCCTGGACTAGGGGACCATAGTTTCCAGCTCCCTCCGGTGGTGGCCACTGCGTGCCCCAAGGATAGATATTCTCGATCCTTCCGCTCTTCGCGTCAGGGCTCTCCTCTGCCTTTTCTTTCGACCCAATCTCCACTGCGCAGCTCCATTCATGATCACTCGGCAGCCGATACGCGTCCTGCGCGCCAATTTTCTCGGCAGCCCGCTCTTTCTCCGTCAACCACGCGCAAAAGGCCTTCGCATCGTCCCAGCTCACATTCACCGCGGGATGGGTGGGTCCTTGCTCAAAGCCCACCTTCGACCACTTCCGTCCGACCTCTTGCGCAAATCCTTGGTAGTCCTGCACCCGGGTATCCCACACGTCGAATAGCACGCGCTTGCCATTCGTTGGCCCTCCGGTGATCGGCACGGGCACAAACTTCATTCCGAGCGAATTCACGAAGGGGGCTTCTTTGGTGGCGGTCACGGGTGCACCGTTCCCAGCCGGAATGGGAGTCGTGGCGAGAGGTGAAATTCGGACGGACGGAGCAGGAGTGTTTCCAGCAACGGGCGCGGGTGGAGCCACCTGTTCGGCGGGCGCGATGTCTTCCCGGGAAATCACTTTCAGGGTGTGAAATACGGTGGGGGCATTTGTTCCGATCCACGCCGACTTCGCATCGTCCCGGATCGTCCAGGCAGTGCTCAGCTTCAGGCGATTCGCCGGTCCGCGATAGGAGCCGACCACGGTGTCACCCAACGCGAATTGGAGGTCCACGCCCTCGGGAACGCGTCGCACTTCCATCCGCATCTTGTAGCGTTGACGAGGCTGCACTTGAAACGGCGCCGCCAGCCCGGGAGCGAGGTTCGCCATGGGGTCGTTCCCGTCCACCTTGCCAATCCCCGCGTAGCCGCTCCGGGAGGAAATCCACCCGCTCGCGGATGCTTGCCCGAACACGGGAATCGCTATCCCGATAAACTGCGGGGTTTCGAAGCAGGTAAACTCCGTCTCGATCGCGAAGCTGCCTTGGGCCAGGGGAACCTCGAATCCACTGATGTAAGGAAGCTCCTGGGACGATTTCTTGAACTCGATCCCGGCCGCCGTGCGCTCCCAGATGTTGGAGGCTCCCCCGGCGTTTCTCGCCGCCACCAAATCCACCAAGGCGAGCACGTCCGTCCATCGTGAAGCGGGAATCGGGGAGGCAGCAAAAAACGGCGAGGGCCCCAGCCAGGCGAGGGCAATTTCTTCGCGTTTGGTCTTGATTCGCAACGCATCGTCGAGACGTTGATGCTGGGTGAGAAGGATCTGGTTTTTCGCCAGGATGGCATCGTAAGGCTCCAGGAGCGCCTTGGCGCGGAGCACGCGGGTCTGGTCCAACTGCGCGATTAGCCGACGGAATTCCACCCGGCCAGGCTTCAAGACGGCTGGCGTATCCGCCGTGTCTGCGGCCACGGTGGGCGCTTTCTCAAAGGATTGCCGCTCCAGACGCCACGCGAGCGCTTCCTCGAGTTGGCCGGCGGCGGTGGCTTTGGAACTGGCCGTGTCGAGTATCGCCAGATAGCGCGCCCGCAGTTCGGCGACGCCGGCCTTGAAGGGCGCCCATACTTGCTTTTGCAGCGCCTCCTCCTGCGGCTGGTCCACCTGGGTGAACCATTTCTCCACTTCGGTCATCGGCTTGGGAGCGGTGGCTGGGGTTGGCGTGGAAGGACCTGTGGGTTGCGCCAAAGGCGTGGGTGTAGTGGGCGCCGAAGTGGCTTGCGGCCGTGGTGTGGTCGCGATCGCTACGGGGGTGCCACGGGACGGCGTTGCTGGCAGGAAGGGCGACGCTGCGTCAGATGCCCCTTTCTTTTCACCGTCGCCTGCGGATGTGGGGGACACAGCGGCGGGTGCCCCTGCGGAGGCAGCGCCACCTTTTTCCCCGGTGGCGAAATGAAACAGCGCTCCGATGGCCGCGAGCAGGGCGATGCCACCGCCGATCCAAGCTGCCAGCGGCATCGATCTCTTCCCCTGCCCGCCAACGAGTTTCCGTCCTGGCGCGGGGGGCTGCGTCGTCGTGACCGCGGTGGGCACGCATGTGCCGGTCAACAGGGCATAGGCTCGTTGCAGTTCCGCATTCACCACCCCATATGTTTGCGGCCGATCGGCCGGCCGCTTTTGCATCATCTTCCCCACCACGGCCGCCAGTTCCCCACGGCACTCGGGCCACGCCTCGCGCAAGTCCGGGACGGGCGCGGTGACATGCTTCATCATGACCGCCACCGCACTGTTGGCGCTGTAAGGCGGCTGGCCGCTGAGCAGGTGAAAGAGCGTACATCCGAGGCTGTAGATGTCGGTTCGCAGGTCCACGTCTTCGCGCGCCTCCACCTGCTCCGGACTCATATAGTGCGGCGTTCCCATCGTGGCTCCGGTCGTGGTCAGTCCTTGCCCCTGGCCGACGCTCTTGGCCAGCCCCAGGTCGCCCAGCTTCACCTCCCCATCGCCAGACAGGAAAATGTTATCGGGCTTGATGTCCCGATGGATGAGAGCCGCCTTGCGCCAGCCATAGTCGAGCGCGGTCGCCACATGGATGATGATGGCGATGGCCTCCAGCGGATTGAGGCGCTTCTTGCGCTGGAGCCGCACCTTGGCCGATTCTCCCTCGACGTATTCCATGGCAAACCAGTGCAGCCCTTCGCTCTCCCCGGCGGAGTAAACCTGCACCAGGTTCGGGTGATTCAACCCCGCCGCTGCCTTCGCCTCCTGCTGGAACCGCGTGATATACTCCACATCACCGGCCAACGCGGCTTGCAGCGTCTTGAGGGCCACGAAGCGATCGAGCGAAATCTGCCGCGCCTTATAAACCGCACCCATCCCGCCCTGCCCCAGGCATTCGAGAATCTCAAACTCCCCAAGTTGCTGGCCTTCAAGGCTCATACCCGGCGGAGGCTACCGGGAAATCAGGAGCATTGCGCGCTATTTCTCACACCGTCAACGAATGATCACAGCATGCCCACGCGCTTGCGGATGATCCATTCGGCGGTGAGCAGCAGCACGATGGGGAGGAACCACCAATAGCTCTGCCAGAGGACGGTGTCGCTCTCGACGACGCGACCCTGGCTCATCGGGGCCAGCAATTCCACAAGGCGGTCGATGTTCTCTTCACGCAGATATTCGCCGCCCGTGAGCGCCGACATCTGGCGCAGCAATTCTTCGTTCAGGCTCAATTGTGTGAGCTCGCCGGTTTCCAGCGGCTCGACCTTGAAACTCGTCCGCGCCTTGGAATCGCGCTCGGCGATGGCCGCCGATTCCACGGCGACCTCATAGCTCCCCGGTTCCAGCGCGGCGGTGCGTCCACGAAGAAGACCGCCCGCATTTTCCTCGGGAATCAAGCGGATCGTGGCCACGCGGCGCCCATCGCGGAAAAGGACCGCATCCACCGCGGCATTCGTCACCGGCCGTCCCTGCCCGTCACGCAGACGCACCCGCAAATCGGCGGAGTCGCCGGGTCGATAGACCAGGGCACCGGCATCGAGCGAGATGAGTTTGTCGCGCACGGCGAAGGGCAGTTCCGCCATCCAGTTCGCGATCTGATTCCAATAGCGCACGTGATATTGGTCCGCGACCTCGTAGCGCCAGCGCCAGGAATCGTCGAAGGCCTGATACATCACCTTCCCCGCGCCGAAGGGTCGCGTGACGACCGCCGGGAGCTTCTTGCCGCCGACGCTGGCTTCCACCAGCGTCTCCGCGCCGGGCAGCGCCGTGGCGCCGGATAGCCAGTGCGGGGCGTGCAGGTTGGCCCATACTTCCGCGTTCTGAGTCTTTTCCGGCGAAAGCGCGAAGGGCGCCATCGTGGCCGCCCGCTCGCTGAGGGACAGCTTCATGCCGGGCTCTCGCGCGGGCGCCGTCTTCCATTCCACGGGAAAGAGCGGCGCCAGGGCGGTGCCCACATATTCTTTCAGGCGCATCCGCGGCCCATCGATGAAGACCAGCGCGCCACCGCGATTCGCCACGAAGTCCCGGATCCAAATCAGCTCCTCGTCCTTGAAGAGCGCCCGCGGCACCTCGCCGAAAAGGATCAGATCGTAAGGCTGCAAGATTGCGGGATCGTTCGGGAATTGCCCGTCCTTTTCGCCCCGCGGAAAGCCCGGCTCACCGGCCGTCGTGCCCGCGATGACTGTGTTCACCTGCCACTGTTCGTCGCGGTCGAACATATTGCGCAGATATCGCGTCTCCCAGCGCGGACGCCCATCGAGGATCAGGATGTGACGCTTTTGCGTGAGCGCCCGCACGCGCAGGGCCATCGAGTTGTTCCCCGGCTCGCGGTCCCCTTCCACGTTCGATACGCTCACCTTCAATTCCAACGGCACGGAGGTCAGTTGCGTATCCGCGGATTTATTTTTCAGCCGTTCCTGCACCGTCTCGCTCAGCGGAAAGGAAAACGGCACCTTGCGCAAGTTGCTCCCTTCGGAAATGAGCTGCTGCTGCCACAGCACTTTGTCCCCGTCCTGCACCATTACCGTGAATGGAATTCCCGCCGGAAAATCGTCTTTCAGCGTGATCGTCCCCGAGATCCGGTCCTCGAAAAACACGGCGTCCGGCGCGTCGATTTTCACCACCGCCAGATCGCGCGGCCGCACGTCGCCGCCAAAGCCGACGGTGTAAATCGGCAGTCCCCGCGCCGCCAGGATCTTCGCCACTTCCGCGGGTGACTCGCCTTCGTTGTGCTGGCCATCGCTGAAAAGGACCACCGCCCCGCGCTCCTGCTTGCCATCGTTGCTCGCCGCGCTTTTCAGGGCCGTGGCCAGATTGGTGATCTCGCCTTCCGGCTGCGGCAGGCCTGTCGGCAGGGTCGAGTCGCGGCCGGTCGGCTGCCACAGCTTCTTGGGTTCCGCGCCGTCGATTTCGATCAATCGCACATCGAATTTTTCGCTCAGCCGCCCGAGCAATTTTTCTTTCTCCCCTTCCAGCAAGAGCGACTGCAAACGCTGCCAGCGCGCGAGTCCGTCGAACTTCGACAACGCCGTTTTCAGCGGTGAGTTCTCTCCCGGCGACAGGGCCTGCAGATTCTGATCGAAACGCGCGTTCACTTCCTTCTGCCAGCGCGCGGCCGCCTCGCCGAGACGCCGGAGGTCCTGGGCCGCGCGATTGCGATCGTCGAGCTGCTTCACCTCGCGGCTGGCCAGTTCGCGAGCGGAAACGCCCAGCTCGCGCACGAAGGCATCCAGCCGGTCCGGTTCAAATCCCGCTCGCGCCAGGGCGTCCCGCGCCGCGTTGATCTTCGCTTCGAAATCGCGCGTCAGGGTTCGCCATCCGTCGGCGTTGGCGGCAACGCTTTCCTGCCCCTTTCCCGCCAGAGTCTGGGCTTCGGCGAGGGACTCTGCAGCCTGCGGCAGATCCATCTTCACCGCGTCGGACCGCCACAGCCCGAGCCGCTGCAAGATGAGAATCTTCCGCCCCGTGCTCATCGAGGTATCGGTGAGCCCCATGCTCTTCGAGCCATCGACGAAGAGGAGCAGCCGGGAAAGTTGCCCGATGATCTTCCGATGGTGCAGCACCGGGCCGGACAGCATCACCACGATCATCGCCACCACCAGCGCCCGTAGCGAGGGCAGCAGGATGCGCTGCCACCAATGCCGCCCCTGCATCTCGCGATGATATAGATACCACGCGGCCGCCCCGAGGAGCAGTGCCAGTCCGAAGGCCACGTACCAAGGCCAGTCTCCGACGAAACGCAGCGATGTCTGCACGTGCGCGGGGTTCATAGCCGCGCCCCATGCCTCCTCGGCATGCCTTGCGGAAAGCCATCATCCGTCTTCGTCCGGCGGACCCGCGCGAAGCGTTGCTGCAAGAAGATCTCGGCAAAAATCAGCACGAGCAGCAGCCCGAGCAGCGGGCGCCAGAATTCGCTGCCGAAGCGCCGCGAGCGATCCAGTTGCTTGTACTCCGCGCCGGAGTGCACCACCGATACGCGATGCGACTTGGCGAAATCCGCGATCTCGTTGTCCGTCAATTCCTGGAGATCCGATTCCCGCCGCGAAGTATTCACCACGAAATGCGTCGCCGTCCCGCTCGGCGCGGTCAGCGTGTAGAGACCGGGCTGCTGCGTGCGCCCATACTCGACCACGCCGCGCTCGTTCTTCTTCACCACCGGCAGTTCGCGCGTCGTGCCATCGGGCAGCATCAGCGAGGCTTTCTTCCCTGCATCGCCCACGGGCAGGAACGCCACCAGCGGTTTGCTCACCTCGAGATTGCGCGGCGGGAACACCGTCGAGGCCAGGTAGATCGCCAGCCGCTGCATCATCGGCAAATAGAATGGGCGCATCGGCAGATTGCTCCAGTCCGCATCGCACGGCACCGCGCACTGGATGACGCGACCGTCGCCAAATTGCTTCTCCACCAGAAACGGATCGCCGCTCGTCAACCGGGCCACGATGGCCGGCGCATTTGCGCTGGCTGCCGCCGGTTCTTTCAGCCGGTACCACATCTTGATTGACGCGTCCGAGACCGTGCCGTTGCGCGGATCGTTGAAGAGATCGAGCGCCGGATGGTCGAAGCGCTGGGACACGATGCCGATCGCTGGTGCGGCTTCCTTCAGGTCCCCGCCGAGCGCGCCCATCGCCAGCGGTAGAAGGCCCTTGCCATCCTTGAAAAGGTTGGCGTTCGCCCATGCGGCGTCCACGCGATTGCCCGGGAAAATCAGCAGCCCGCCCCCGTTGCGCACATACTCCTCCAGCGCGTGCAATTGCCCACCGTCAAGCTGCCGCACATTCGCGAGCACCACCACGGCCGATGCGTTGATTCCCGCGGCATCGATGTTTTCTGTCCGCGCGACTTTCGTGGAAATGAGATCGGCCAGGGCCACCCGCCCCGTGGCGCTGTACGGTTGGAGCGCGATTTCCGCGAAGTCGGTCTCGCCTTTCAAGGGTTCCGCGCTCGGGTCGCCGTTGACCAGCAACACCGGGATTTTGTCCCGCACGGGAATGCTCGCGAGATAACTGTTGTCCGCCTTGAGCGGATCGGCATCCGCCACCACCTCCACGATGTGCGAGCCCGCCGACTCGAACGCGTGCGTGAACAACACCTGTCCTTTTTCATGCGGCCCGAGCCGAATCTGCGCCATGGAGCGCTCCTTGCCATCCGCCTTGAAATACACGCGCAGATCCTGATACGGCGCGTCGCCGAAGTTCCGCAGGTTCGCGCGGACCTGAATCTTCTGCCCGATCCCCACCATCAGCCGCGAATAATCCAGCGACTCGATCGCCACGTTGTCTTTCACTTCGCTGCCCACGTCGAAAAACGTGACCTCCGGCGGCAGCGGAAGCTTGCGCAGGCGATCGAGCATCTGCCCGACCTCCGAGTCCTCCGTGGCCTCGAAACTGATGCGCTGAAAATCCGTCATCACCACGAGGTTCCGGCTGGACTCGTGCATCTGGCCGAAAACGTTCGTCGCAAAATCCAGCCCGGCAGGCACCGTGGCCGTGCCGTAGCTCGCCTCGATCGACTTCAGCGCCTGCGTGAGCCGCGCGAGGTCGTAGGTGGGTTCATCGAGCAACGGCGCTCCGCCCTCACCCATCAGCACCACCTGGGCATCGGAGCCGCGTGGCAATTCATTGAGCAGTCGCGCTGCCTCGTCCTTCGCCAGCGCGAAATTGGAAGTGCCTGCCCGGCTCGCCGCCATCGAGTAACTATTGTCGAGCAGGATGACCGTCGACGTGCGCGATTCGCCGACCAGCTTGTGCATCCCCTTCCACACCGGCCGCGCCATGCACAGCGCCAGCAGCGCCGGGATCGCCGCGCGAATGATCAGCAGAATGAGCTGCTCGATCTTGATCCGCCGCTGGTTCGTGCGCAGCACCGCTTCGAGCAAATGCATCGCACCCCATTTGACGATCTGGAAACGACTCTTGTGGAAGAGATGAATGATGATCGGGATGGCCAGCGCGAGGACGCCGCCGAGCAGCGCGATGTTGAGAAAGCTCATCCCCGCGTCCTCCGCCGGCTCACATACGCCGCGAGCGCCTCGGCGTACGGTTGATCGGTGACGAACGGCACGAGGTCGATCTTGTGCCGCCGGCATCCGCGGAGGAGGTCGCCGCGAAAATTCTCGAGGTTCGCGAGATACGCTTCGCGCAAGAGCACGGGGTCGAGCAAGTGCTTCGCACCGGCCGTTTCCAGCGACTCGAATTGCGTCCATTGCTTGAACGGAAACTCCAGTTCATCGCGGTCCCAGATTTGGAAGATCAGGATTTCATGGTGCGCGTGACGGAAGTGGGCCAGTGCCTTGAGGAGCGAGGGCACATTGCCAAAGCAGTCCGACAAAATGACCAGTAATCCGCGCCGGTGCAGCTTCGGCACGAGATCGTGAAACACGTCGCCGAGTTCCGTTTCCCCGCCCGGTTCGCCGCGCTGCAATTCATCGATGAGCACGCGCAGATGCGACACGCGTGAGCGCGGTGGAATGTATTTGCGAATCTTGGTGTCGAAGGTGACTAGCCCCACGCTGTCCTGCTGCCCGATCATCAAGTAAGCCAGCGACGCCGCGAGACGCGTAGCGTAATGGTACTTCGTCAGCCCATTCTTCCCATAATTCATCGACCCGCTCAGATCGAGCAGGATGGTCGCCCGCAGGTTGGTCTCTTCCTCGTACTCGCGAATATAGAAACGATCCGAGCGGCCGAAGACGCGCCAGTCGATGTGCCGGATTTCATCGCCCGCGACGTATTGCCGGTGCTGCTTGAACTCGACGCTGAAGCCTTTGTGCGGCGAGCGGTGCATGCCCGAGCAAAAGCCCTCCACCACCTGGCGGGCGACGACCTGCAGGTTGCTGATCTTCTGCAGATCAGCGGGCGTCAGAAAATCCGAGACGTGCGCCATGCGGAGCCGTCGGTCCTACAGCACGCGCTTCGATTCGCCCCGCGGCACCGATTTCACGATGCGCGTGATGATGTCGTCCACCTTGATGCCCTCGGCTTCGGCGTTGAACGTCGGCACGACGCGATGTCGCAGCACCGGCAACGCCAGCGCCTCGATGTCGTCATCGGTGACGTGAAACCGTCCGCGCAAAACCGCGCGCACTTTCGCCGCGAGGACGATGTTCTGGCACGCGCGCGGGCCCGCGCCCCAGTCGACCAAGTCTTTCACCCACGCCGGCGCATCTGGATTGTTCGGCCGCGTGAAGCGCACGATATCGAGCACGAAATCCATCACGTGATCCGGCACCGGCACCTTGCGCACCACTTTCTGCAATTGCTGGATTTGCTCCCCGTTGATGACCGGTTGCAAGTCCGCTTCAAAAGTTCCCGTCGTGCGCGCGATGATCTGCCGCTCGTGCTCGCGCTCGGGATATTCCACCTTCACGAGGAAAATGAAGCGGTCCTTCTGCGCCTCGGGCAGCGGATAGGTGCCCTCCTGCTCGATCGGATTCTGCGTCGCCAGCACGAAGAACGGCTCCTCCAGTTTCAGCGTGTGCCCGCCCACCGTCACCGAGTGCTCCTGCATCGCCTCGAGCAGCGCCGCCTGCGTCTTCGGCGGCGTGCGGTTGATCT